>JAJRVV010000034.1 GCA_024277135.1 Chloroflexota bacterium
GGCCGTCCTCCGTCCCCAGATTCAATGTGACCGACTCCTTCCCCAAATTGTTGGGCAGGAAATAGGCATTCATCCCCTTTTCCCCGTCCAAAACTTCCGGCCCAATCCACCGGTTGGGGTCGCCATACGGCGGGTTTTCTAGCCGGATCACCCGCGCCCCTTCCTCCGCCAGCCGCAAGGTCATATAGGGTAGCGTGGTTGCCTGTTCAATCGAAAGGATAGTTAGTGAGTTGAAAAGATTCATGAGAAATTGTGCATCGTGAATTGTAAACGGCGAGTTGTGAATGAATGTCCTACTTCACAATTCACAATTAATTATTCACAATTCATTATTTTCTATCGCTTTCTTCTCCGCCAGATGAATCAACACGCCAAAGGCATCCTTGGGATGGACAAACGCTTCCCGCCAAACCTTGCCCTCAAACGTCACCCCGTCGGCGTAGGTGTGCCGGTAGGCGATACGGCCGCCCCTTCGTTCCAGTTCCGCGATGGCCTCATCCAGATCATCCACCTCAAAGGTGATGTGATGGACGCCGGGGCCGCCGTTGGCTTTGAGGAAACGGGCCACCGGGCTGTCGTCGCGGGTCGGTTCCAAGAGTTCCATACGGCCGTTCCCCACCCGAAACGGCCGGTAGCGAATCCCCATATCCTCAATCAACTCCTCCGGCTCAAACTCCGCCCCAAACCACCTCTCAAAAAACGCCTGCGCCTCTGCTAAATCCGGCACAGCCAGCGCGATTCGTTCGATATTCTTGACGAAACTCATACTGACCCCTTTTTCAGTATTTAGTGGTCAGTATTCAGTAATCAGTGGATAGAGTGAACACTGAACACTGAACACTGCTTACTGAATACCGCTTACTGAACACCGATCACTTCCCGCAAAGCCGCCACAAACTTCTCATTCTCTTCCTGCGCGCCCACGCTGATGCGGACGCCGTTGGGCAGACCAAACGCGCCCATTGCCCGCACGATGAAGCCGCGTTGCAGCAACGCAGCGGCCAACTCATTCGCTCCGGATGGGGGGTCGAGGATGGTCACGAAGTTCGTCTGGCTGGGCAGGCAGGCGAGTCCCAGGTCGCAGATGGCATGGTAGAGGAAGGCACGGCCGTTCACCACCGCCTGCCGCAGTTCCCGCAAAAAATCCTCGTCATCCATACTCGCCGAAGCCGCCGCCAGCGCCACATCACTGGTGTGGAACGGCAGTTGCGTGTGCCGCACATAATCCACCAGTTCTCGCCGTCCAATCACATAGCCGCAACGCAAACCCGCCAGCCCGGCGCTCTTGGAAAAACTGCGTACCACCAGTACATTCCGCCCTTCCGTCACGTATGCCAGACTGTCGGCATAATTCGGCTCGGTCACAAAATCGCAGTACGATTCATCAAACAGTACCACCACATGCTCCGGGACGCGGGTCATAAACGCATCCGCTTCTGCCTGGGTGATAATATGGCCTGTCGGGTTGTTCGGCGAACAGAGATAGACCAGACTGGTGTCGGCGTCAATCCGGTCGGCCATGGCCGCTACATCATGGCGTAAATCAGGCGCGGGTTCCACCTGCCGCGTTTCTCCGCTAAAAGTGTCGGTGGCGATGCGGTACATGGGAAAACTGGCCCGGCTCATGATTGTGTTGCCGCCGTCGAACACAAACGCCTGAGCAATCATGCGCAGCACGTCCGTGCCGCCATTGCCGATGACAAAGTTTTCCGCCGTCAATCCCCGCCCCAACCGAGCCGCTATTTTTCGGCGTAAATTCCGCTCACCGACGCCGGGATAACGGTGCGCCTGCGCCAACGCCTGCCGCGCCGCGGCCACGGCCATGGGCGACGGCCCTGCCGGGCTTTAGTTGGAGGCCATCTTGATGACTTCATCCAGCCCGAATTCTTCTTTCACCGCTTCGATGGATTTGCCGCCGATGTACAACGGCGCTTTTAACAGGTCTGGATTGAATCGCGGTTGGCTCATGCTTGTTCCTTTGCTTGTTTTTTGTCCAGTGCGGCCAGTACCCGCTCCGGCGTCATCGGTAGCTGCGTCAGGCGGACGCCGACGGCGTCGTAAATGGCGTTGGCGATGGCGGCGGCGGTGGGCGTGCCGCCCATTTCGCCGACCCCCTTGGCCCCAAACGGCCCGCCGGGATCGTCCGTTTCTACGATGATGGTTTCGATTTCGGGCATGTCGGCGCTGGTGAAAAGGCGGTAATCGAGGAAGTCGGGGTTGAGGACACGGCCGTCCCGCACCAACACCTCTTCCGTCAATGCATACCCTAGTCCCATCTGCGCCCCGCCTTCAATTTGTCCTTCCACTGCCATCGGGTTGATGGCTCGGCCCACGTCATTGGCGCAGGCCAGCCGCAAAACCCGCACATGGCCCGTCTCTGTGTCCACCTCCACCTCCGCCATTTGCGAGCCAAAGCCGTAGGTAGCCGAAATGTTGCCCTTGTACGTGTCCTTATCCACCAGCTTGGTCGGCGGGTCATACCAGCCTTCGCCGATGACGACCTGGCCGTCCTGGCGGAAGTGGCGGGCGCGGGCCGCCTTGCCCAGACTCATCACCCGGTCGCTGTCGCCGGCGACGCGAATTTTGCCCTGATTGGATGTTAGCCGGTCGGGAGTGACGTTGAATTTCTCGGCGGCCGTTTCAAATAGTTGCGTGCGGGCGTCTACGGCCGCAATGTAAGCCGCGTTGCCGGCGATAAAGGTAGTGCGGCTGGCATGAACGCCCACGTCCCACGGCTTCACGTCGGTGTCGCTGTTGATCACCGTCACATCCGCCAGCCGCGCCCCCAGCGTCTCGGCCACAATCTGCGCCAGAATCGTCTCCGACCCCTGCCCGATTTCGGTGGAGCCGGTGATGACGGTGACGTGGCCGAAATCATCCACCTTCACCGTGGCGCCGCAGCCGTCACTCCTGTAAATCCGCGCCCCGCCGCCCACGTTGAGCGTGCAGGCAAAGCCGATGCCCCGCTTGAGGTGGAGATTGGAGACTGGAGATTGGCGATTGGAGGCTGGCGACTGGCGGCTGATTACTGAATACTGATCACTGCTTACTGCTGACTGCTGGCTGGCTCCTCTATCCGCCGCCGCTGCCACCGCTTCCAGGCACTCTTTCATGCCACAGGAGGTGATGATGAGACCTTGCGGCGTTTCGCTGTGGGGGACGTTGGCGTTACGCAGGCGGAAGGCGACCGGGTCCATGCCAATGGCTTCCGCCAGCTGGTCCATCACCGTTTCGGTGAAGAAAGTGGATTGGGGGTTGCCATAGCCGCGTACCGCGCCGGTGATGGGATTATTTGTGTAGACACAATCGGCCGTGAACCGAACGTGGGGCGCGCGATAAAGCGAGGCGACCGTTTCCATCATCACCAGCGGCGTGACCGTGCCCCAGGAGATGTACGCGCCCACGTCCAGGCTGATAGCGACATCGCGGAAGGTGAGGTCGCCGTTTTTGGTGACGCCGGCGCGGACGGTAACGGCCGCCGGCTGACGCACCGGCGCAGCGATGAACTCCTCGTGGCGGGAGAAGGCGAGCCGTACCGGCCGGCCCGTCTTGCGTGCCATCAAGGCGGCGATGGGTTCAAAGGGATAAATATCCAGCCCCCGGCCAAACGCGCCGCCGATGGCCGTCTGGATGATGCGGATTTGGCTGCCGGGAATGCCCAGCGCCTCGGACAAGTCCCTTTGTAATAGGAAAGGTATCTGCGTGGTACTCCACAAGGTCAGGTTGCCGCGACGGTCGAATTGAGCCACGATGATGCTCGTTTCCATGCAGGCGTGGGAGACGTAAGGGAGTTGGAAGCTGGCTTCAATGATTTCATCCGACTGCATCTCGCCCGCCTGCAAATTGCCGTGTTCGTAGTTGTAGGTTTGGAAGAGGTTGGTGCGGCGTTCGGGATGGATGAGGGGCGCGCCCTCGGCTAACGCATCTTCAACGGTGAAGACGGCCGGCAGCGGTTCGTACTCGACTTCGATGAGGGAACAGGCTTCGGCGGCGATGTCGGGGTCAATGGCGGCAACGGCCGCCACCGCATCAGCCAAACAGCGGATTTTGTCGCCTTTGAAGGCGGTGTTGTCTTTGCCGTAGCCGAATTTGGTAGGGGGATTGTCAGCGGCGGTGAGGACGGCTTTGACGCCGGGGAGTTTTTCCGCTTTGGACGTGTCTATCTGCAAAATGCGGGCGTGGGGGTGTTGGGTGTAGAGGATACGGCCGTGCAGCATCCCTGGCAGGCGTACGTCATGACCGTAAGTAGCCCGTCCCGTCGCCTTGTCCGGCGCGTCCAGTTTAGGGATTCGTTGGCCGATGATGGATGTGGGCATAGCAGTCTCCAGTCTCCAGTTATCAGTATTCAGTAACCGGTTGTTTGTTTGCTGCGTCTAATACTGCTTCTACGATTTTGACATAGCCAGTACAGCGGCACAGGTTGCCGGACAACCAGGCGCGGACTTCCGGCTCGGTGGGGCGGGGGTTCTCGTCCAGCAGGGCGATGGCGTTCATGACGAAGCCGGGGGTGCAATAGCCGCATTGGATGCCCCCTTTTTCCACCAATGCCTGCTGGACGGGGTGCATTTCGCCACGAGTCAACACCCCTTCCACCGTCGTGATTTCCGCCCCGTCCCAATCGGCAGCCAGGAGGAGACAGGAGGTCATGGGACGGCCGTCCACCAGAATCGTACAGGCGCCGCAGTCGCCGGCGTCGCAGCCGCGATGCGTGCCCAATAAATCAAGCTCGTGACGCAGCACATCAAGTAGAGTGCGCCGGGTATCAAGGTACAGTTCGCGTGGATCGCCGTTGACGGTCAGGGTGATGAGTTTCTTCATTTGTTGACGTATTTCCCATAAAAGTTGACGTCGGCGTTCGCGTCCATGCCTAAACTACCTGCTCTCAAACCACGTAAAGTGATCCGGGCCACTGAATACTGTTTACTGAAAACTACTTACTGCTGTTCTCAACTAACTTCAACCTGAATTTCTCGAATAATTGCTGAAACTTCTTTTTCCGACTGGATATGCCGCGCCAGAACTTGGGCGGTTGTTTCTAAAACATGATCGCCAAACAGCTTTGTTAAATCTTGCCGCAGACCTTGCCCGATATAAAACCTAAGCAAAGCCTGATAAGACATGTCTCGATTGGCTGCTACTTTCTTGAGAGAAGCCAGGGTGTCTTTGGGTATCTCAATTGATACTGTCTTAATGGGACGTGGACGGATATACAGTTCAAGTTTTTCTTCACGATTCTTCATATAATTTCCTTTCAGGTCGAGTCGCAGGGCGAGCAGAAATAATTCGCGTTCGTTCACTACGCTCCGCGTGAACAACTAGCAATAGGTGTTGGGAGAGGGAGTACCCAATGATGAAATCTCGTTGCTCATCATTAACGGAAGCATCGCCTTCTTGATAAAAAGGATCGAAAAATGCTTCGGCTGCTTCTTCAAAAGCAACTCCGTGCTTTCCTGCATTGGTTCGCGCTTTATTTTCATCCCACTCAAACTCAACGCCTTGTAACCGATATATGATATTCATGTGTACAGCTATTATACAATAGTGTCAGACTTTTTAGAGGAGACGAGCGATTCTAAGCCGCGTCGAGTAAGTACTTCCACCATCCGCTGCCGGTACCAGGCGGAGCCGCGCACGTCGTCAATGGGGGAACAGGCGTCGGCGGCGATTTGGGCGGCCTGGGCGATACGGCCGTCATCCACTCCATACCCCTCCAACACCCCTTCCGCCGCCCGCACCCGCAGCGGAACCGGCGCCACCGCCCCCAGCACAATCCGCGCCTCCCGGCAGACGCCATCATCCAGAAGTAGTCGAACGGCCGCGCCCACCACAGCGATGTCCATGTAAGCGCGAGGCGAATGTTTGAGGTAGACGGTCTGCCCGGCGGGGGGCGGCAGATGGATGGCTTGCAGCAGTTCGCCCGGCTCCAGCGCCGATTGGCCAGGGCCGTGGAAGAAATCGGCCAGTGGAAGTTCGCGAACGCCATTTTGATGCGTGATGACGGCCGTCCCCTCCAGTACCATCAGTGGCGGGGCCAAATCAGCCGAGGGGGAGGCGTTGCACAAATTGCCGCCGACGGTGGCGAAACTGCGAATTTGCTCCGAGGCCATCAGCCCAGCGGCGTGGGCCAGGACGGGGTAATGTTCGTGAATAACGGCCGCCCGCGTCAAATCCCATAATGTCGTCAAAGCGCCCAACGTCAGCCCAGTTTCATCATAGGTGATGCCTTGCAGTTCTGGCAGCCGCTTGATGTTGATGATCGCTTCCGGCTGGAGGAACCCCGCCTTCATCTTTAATATTAAATCAGTGCCACCGGCGTTGACATAGGCCCGGCCGTTCATCTGTGCCAGCAGCTCCAGCGCTTCCGGCAGGTTTTGGGGGGTGTAGTGGTCGAAGGGTTTCATGTTTTCAGTATTCAGTATCCAGTATTCAGTCGTTTACTGCTCACTGAATACTGATCGCTGATTCGCCGCATACCCCGCCGTTAACGCTTGCAAATTTAGTTCCCGGCCGTGCGGGACGATTTCGGTCAGGGCGTGACGCAGGGATTCGATGGGGAAAGGGTGGGCGAATCCGGCCATGATGGTATTGGTCACGGCCGCCGTGCCCAGCTCCACCGCCATCTGGCTGGCAGGCAGGCATTGAACCTGCAAATTCAGCCGCTTGAGGTGGGCGTCTAATTCGGGAGGCAAGCCGTTGTCGCTGTTGATGAAGGCAGCGCCGCCCTGCCGCAAAAAGGTGAGGCTGCGCACCGCTTCATTGGGTTCCAGGGCGATGAGTATGTCGGCGGTGCCGCGACGGATGAGCGGCGCTTTACTGCCGCTTACTTTAAGATGGGAGATGACGGAGCCGCCGCGCTGGCTCATGCCGTGCGTTTCCGAAACCATGACGGTGTGGCCCAGGGAGACGGCCGTTTTCGATAACAATCGGGTCAAAAACAGTACGCCTTGCCCACCTAATCCGGTGAGAATGAGTTTGAGTTCCATGTTTCACTGTTTGGTATTCAGTGGGCAGTATTCACTGTTCGGTGGCTTGACCGATTACTGAATACTGCTTACTGAACACTGCCCACTGGCATCTTCGGGATGATAAACCCTTTGTAACACGCATCAATACATTGGCCGCAATCCACGCAAATTTTGTAATCAATGTCAACGATGTTTCGTTCGGGATAAAGAACCAGCGCCGGGCATTCAAACGCTTCCACACAGAAACGGCAGCCGTCACACTCTTCCGTCACGATGACCGGGACGGGATGCTCCTGGATGGGGGCGCGGTCATACAGCACGCACGGCCGATCCGCCACCAGCACCGCCACCCCGCCATCCGCTTCTTGTGTGTAGTCATAGGCTTGGCGCATGAGGGTGCGGAAGGATGCCTGGTCATAGGGATCGGCTGATTCCACAAAGCCGACGCCGCAAGCGCGGGCGATGTCCGGGATGGAAACCTGGCGCGGCGCTTCACCGCCATCGGCCAGCGTGTCGTTGGCGGCCGTGGGCTGAAAGCCGGTCATGGCGGTGGTGTGATTGTCCAAAATGAGCAAAACGAATTTGGCGCCGGTATGGACGGCGTTGATGAGCGGCGGAATGCCGGAATGCAGGAAGGTGGAGTCGCCGATGGTGGCGATGATGGGGCGGGTGTCGCCGGTGATGCGGCCCGCCTGGTAAAAACCATCAGCCATCGTCACCGACGCGCCCATATCAACGAAGGTGTCCACCGCTCGCAGGTTCATGCCCAGGGTGTAACAGCCGATGTCGCCGGGATAAATGGCTCTTGGCCCAAACTCTTGCTTGAGGGCGAAGAAAGTGGAGCGGTGGGAGCAGCCAGGACACAATCGGGGACGACGCACCGGCAATGGCAGTTCGTTGATTAAATCTTGCAGGGCGGTATCGTGGGGCGATGGCGAAATATCAAAACCGGCGTTTGCCAGAACCCCGGCCAAAGCATGAGCCACAACTTCCGGCGATAGTTCGCCGGCGTTGGGGACGGTTCCGTCGAGACGGCCGTACACCTTACCCCGCTCCGGTATTTGCAGTTCGATGCAGGCGTCCGGCTCCTCGATCACCACCACCCGCTCAACGGAGGCGGCAAAGTCGGCCACTTTGTGCTGTGGCAGGGGATACGGCGTGCCGACTTTGAGGACGGGAATCCGAACGCCCAACTCGCTGAGGGATTGGACGGCCGTGTGGTAAGCCACCCCCGACGCAATCACCCCCACTTTGTCCGAACTGCCCGCATTGATGACGAAATTCAACGGCGATTGGTCAAACTCGGCTTCGATTTGGCGCAGTTTTTGGTTCAGCTCGTGGTGCAGTTTGTTGCGGAACTTCGGCGTCGCCGTCCAACGGCCGGGGTCTTTGCGGAACTTGACTTTGGGCGTTTCACCGTTGCTGCCGGCTACGTCGGGCAAATCAAGGCTCTGCACCGCGTGGCACAACCGCGTCGTTGGCCGCAACAACACCGGCGCGCCAAACCGTTCCGACAAATCCAGAGCCAGCGCCACCATCTCTCTGGCTTCCGCCGGGCTGGACGGGTCAAACACCGGCACTTTGGCGGTTAGGGCCATCATCCGGGAATCCTGCTCGGTTTGGGAGGAGTGAGGACCGGGGTCATCGGCGGCGATGACGAGGAATGCCCCTTTGACGCCGGTGTAAGCGGCGCTGAACAAAGGGTCGGCGGCCACGTTGAGACCGACCTGCTTCATGGCAACGGCCGCCCGCAGACCTGACCAGCTTGCCGCTAGCGCCACCTCAAACGCCACCTTCTCATTCGACGACCACTCGGTGTAAACATCCCATCCCAACCGCTTCTTGTGCTTGATCACCCCGGCCAGGATTTCGGAGCTGGGCGTGCCTGGATAAGCCGTCACCACCCGGCAGCCTTGCTCCACCAATCCCAAGCCAATTGCTTCATTACCGAGTAGGTTTTCTACACTCATTGCGGACTTCCGGGCGGCAGTTTCCAGTGTTCAGTAATCAGTATTCAGTTTAATCTTACTGAATACTGAACACTGGTTACTGGTTACTGAAAACTGAACACTATTTACAAACTAACTTCCGGCAAATGCGCCATTGCCGCTTTAATCTTCTCTTCCGGATAGGCGTATTGTTTCAATTTTCCCTGCATGTAATCGTCATAGGCGGCCAGGTCGAAAAGGCCGTGCCCGGACAGGTTGAAAACGATGACGCGGCTAACGCCTTCCTCTTTGCATTTGACGGCTTCGTCAATGGCGGCGCGCACAGCGTGGGAGGATTCAGGCGCGGGCACAATTCCCTCGGCGCGGGAGAAGATAGCGGCGCCTTCAAATGTTTCTAGTTGATCAATGGCAATGGCTTCAACATCGCCATTGTCTACCAGAGCCGAAACGTGCGGGGCCATGCCATGATAGCGCAGACCGCCAGCGTGGATGCCGGCCGGGACGAAATCATGTCCCAGCGTGTGCATCTTCACAATGGGGGCCATTTGCGCCGTGTCGCCATAGTCAAAGGTGTATTCCCCTTTGGTTAAAGTCGGGCAGGCGGTTGGCTCAACGGCGACGATGCGGGTGTTTTTGCCGTTGGTGAAATTTTGATGCAGGAAGGGGAAGGCCAACCCGGCAAAGTTGCTGCCGCCGCCAACACAACCGATGACGACATCGGGATATTCTCCGGCCATCTCCATCTGCTTCAACGCTTCCAGGCCTATGACAGATTGGTGGGTGAGAACCGGCCCTAAGACGGAGCCAAGCGCGTATTTGTATTTGCCTTGAGAGGTAACGGCCGCTTCCACCGCTTCGGAGATGGCAATGCCTAATGAGCCGGGGCTGTCGGGGTATTGGGCCAGGAAGTTACGGCCGTATTCCGTCTTGTTCGATGGGCTGGGGGTGACGTCGGCCCCATACTGTTCCATGATGATACGGCGATAGGGCTTTTGCTGGTAAGAAACCTTCACCATGTAAACGTGACATTCCAGGTCAAAGAAGCTGCAGGCCATGGACATGGCCGAACCCCATTGTCCCGCCCCAGTTTCCGTGGTGAATCCGGCGGAGCCTTCTTCTTTGGCGTAAAAGGCCTGGGGCACGGCCGTGTTTGGTTTGTGCGAACCGACCGGCGACACCCCTTCATACTTGTAATAAATGTGAGCCGGTGTATCCAATGCTTTTTCCAGACGATGCGCTCGGAAAAGAGGCGTGGGCCGCCACAACTTGTACACGTCGCGCACAGGTTCCGGAACCTCGATCCAGCGATCAAGGCTCACGGCTTCACCAATAAACCGCATTGGGAAAAGCACCGAGAGGAATTCAGGCGTTGCCGGCTCCCTGGTGCCTGGATGCAATACCGCATTCCAGGCCGTTTCGGCCGGATTAACCGGCATGTCCGGGTTGATGTTGTACCAGGCTTCAGGGATGTCTTTTTCGGTTAACGTGAATTTATATTGCTTGCCCATGGAATCCTCCTTCAGGGGTGGAGACCGGCGCGGTTTTTCAAAAACCTCGCTGGCCTAAACGATAAACTGTTAAAAAAATCATTACCTGAACGGGCAGAATCCACCCATTGAAGTAACTCATTTCGTACCGATGAACTGGCAAAACTGTCTTGACATTGCCCGTGAATTGGCAGCCGTTGCGGCCGTTAGATAAACTGCATGGCAGCAGTTCGTCCCTGGATTGCTGGCGAATATGGGTCAGGAGGAAAACAAATGACCATTAATCCATATCCCCTGATTTAAGTTCAAAAGAGGTTCCGGTGAGGTGGACGGAGGGTGTTTTTCGCATGGTGTAGGGCATGTTTGATGCAAGTTTACCGACGAGATAAAATTGTGAATATACTCCGCTTTTGTGCCACTTCGTCATCAAAGTGAGACATGAAGAAAGTATACAGTAGTTCTTTTGTTTGTCAACCAGAAAGAGAACGTGGCAAACGGCCGTGTTCACGGGTTAGCTTGCATCAAAATTGATTGATTATTGGTTCAATTCCAGGTCAATCACCATCACATCCGGGTCGGCGTCATCAATCGTCAGGCTGCCTTCATTAGGGCGATATCCGCTGGCAGCGGCGACGCCGGGATAGGTAAAGCCGCGTTCAAGCAGATCAGGCAAAAAATAGTTGCCATTATCATCAGCTTCAGCAAAACTGTAAACATCGGCGTCTTGCGGATTATCCGTCCAGGCGTCCAGGTCAACGCCGGGATTGAGGATGAACAGCGCCGCTCCCGGAATGGGGTTGCCGCTGTCCGCGTCGGTGATGCGGCCTTGCAACTGGACGCCATCAGCAACGGCTTTGCCGCCTGTTCCGCCAATGGTAGTCTCGGCTGAGGCGGCCAATTCCAAATCAGGCCCGGCATAAATTTCGACCAGATAATTGCCGTCAGGCAGGGGGTCGCCGAAGTTATGGACATAGGCGGCAAAGCATTCCCCTTTACTGCCATCTTGCCAGCTAATGACATTAGCCAATATCAATTCATCATTGTTAAACCAGCCAATCAGCGCCTGTTCGCCATCAGTCATGCCCTGATAATCGAAGATGGCGACAGCGGCCAACACGCCTGATCCATATGATGTTAGCGGGCCGATGGCACAGCCATCATCCTGAAAATCTTCGGCCCAGGTGACGAGGCGTAACGTCTCATTGCCGCTGCCTGCTTTGAAGTAGGGAGTGGCATAAGCCGACTGGTTTCGAGCGGCGTCAATTAATGGACGGGCAAAATTGATGGCTCGCAGCCGGTTGATGGCGCCGCCGCGAGCTTCCTGGACAAAAGAGGGGATGCCGACGATCTGACCGGCGGCATTGGCGCCCAAGCCGCCGGAGTTGCCGGGAGAAACGGTGGTATCGGTCTTAATCCAGGCCCGGTTGCCTACCAAATCCTGACTTTCGAAGCCGGCGACATCCCCTCGGGTGAAGGTGATGGTTTCGCCGCCGGCGCCGGGAAAACCGAGCACGCGCACTTCATCGCCGAGTTGGATGGTGTCGGAATCGCCTAGCTCGACGTAAGGCAGGTTGAGAGAGGCGGCATTGACCGGCGTGTCATCCAGGGCGCTGACGATGCGGATGACGGCTAAATCGAGCGTGCCATCGGCGGCGGCGACTTCGGCCAGGTAGGTTTCGACGGGCGGGGCGTCGGCTCGCTCAACCAGGGCCACTACCAGCGCGTCCGGCTCCTCGCCAAAGAGGAATTCGGGGTCGTTATACAGGATGGCGAGTCCCGGCGACAGGGGGGCGGCGACGTGGGCGTTGGTGAGGATGAGGCCATCCGGGCTGATGATGGTTCCGGAGCCGGTCCATTGGGTTTGCAAACGGCCGTTCACCTCAAACTGGGCGAAAATTTGGACAGTGGCGGCTTGTAACTGCTCGATGGTGATGGTGATGGGTTCGGGCAGTGGTTCGGCGGTGGGGTCGGTGGCGGCAGTTGGTTGGGGCACGGCCGTATCCACTGGCGCCGGTTCAGAGGTGGGTGGGGATTCCGTCGTGAGCGGCGGCGCGGGGGTCGGGGTCGCTTCCAATGTGCTGCCCAACTGACATGCCATCCCGATCAGCAGCAGCAAACCGGCAAAAATAAGCAGCCAGGTGAATGAGTTTTGGTTTCGTTTCATGATTTACCCTCCTGCCTCATAGGTCACGGACGCCCGGAAACGTTGAAAACGGGAAAAAGCGTCGGCAAAATCAGCCTCCTCTGCCTCCAGAGAAATCACCATCGCCCCGTTTTCTACCGGGAAGTAGTAATCCACGCCTTTGATGATGGCGGGTATTTGTCCGGCCTGAGAGCTGATCCAGGCGTAGCTGACTTTGTATCCGTCACGGCCGTCGGCCACGATGGCGGTTTCGTCCAGGATGGTGAAAGTGGGTTCCAACCGAGTGCGGTTTTCATTGCGTTGATTCGCCAGCGCCGACAAATCCGTGGCCTCGTTTAGCAGTTGGATGCGGTAACGTTGGCTCATCGCCGCCGGATTGCGCGCCACCAGCAGCAGTTCCCCCGCTCCTTCCTGCACCAACCAACCGGCGGGAACCTGAGCCGAAATGCCGTTTTGGGCGAAGGGGCGGGTTTGGTTGGCAACGGCCGTTTTCACCGCCCAACCCAATCCCAAGGCAACGAGCGCCATCAGGATGACGAGTAAAGCGGATTGTCGTTCTTTGGTTTGGATTTCTTGGCGAAGCTGCGTCAACACGGTCATGATGATCCCTCCTCTGCCGCCAGGAGCGCTTGAATGTCTCGATGGATGGCGCGGGAGAGGAACAGGGTGACGACGGCCGTCAACACCACCGCCAGCGCCAGGCCGATCCAGGGGCGGGCCATGCCGCCATAATCGCTTAAACTGCCCTGACTAAGCATGCCGCGGAAGAAAAAGAAGAGGCTGTTCAAGGCGGCGGCGCTCAAGACGCCTGCCGGCATCCACCATAACGGCCGTTCTTCAAATTTCTGCCGTCCCAGGAAATAGCCGGTGACTCCGGCAAAGGCAGCGTGGGCCAGGGTGGTCAGCACAATGCGAATGGCGCCGCTTCCCAAAGCGACGCCGCCGGAAGCGGCCACGAAGTTGATGTTGAGAACCGTAGCATAACCCAGGCCGACGGCCGTCATGTAAACCACGCCATCGCTGCATTCGTCAAACTCCTGTGAGTTGTAGACAGAAAATCGCACCGCCGCGTACTTCAAGAACTCATGGGTCATGCCCACGATGAGCAGCCCGCCCAGAAGCTGCGCCCAAACGGGGCTGCCGCTCAACCAACTGGACACGCCAAACAGTTCTTCCACCAGGGGAATGCCTACGGCGGCAGCCAGCAAACCGCCCATCAGGTACATTTGCAGCACCAGCCCTTTTGGTTCCGGCTCCATCCGATCCCGCCGGTAGAAAAACGCCAGCCAGATGATAGCCGGAACGACGGCCATGATCACCCCCGCCGCCAGCAAAGACGCCGGCGAAAATACCGGTTGTAACCACTGTTCCAGCCCTATGATGAGCAATATGAAAACAATCAGCAGCATGATGGAAGCAACATCAGCCTGCCAGACGCCGCTCCGTTTGCGCTGAACTCGATGGTAATGGACATCACAAAAAAGGTAGGCTCCCATTTTGTGTGTGCCCGGTTGTGAGCAAATACGGCAAGAATCACTCATAGGCGTATCCTCCTCTCCATAGGGTAGATTGGGCGTTGATGTCCTCAATAATACCACACAACCTCCTGGAAGTTCAGAACCTCAGGAGGTCTGTGCGTAGACGAAGGACGCAAAAATTTCCCCCTTGTAAATAGCTAGCAGGCTGTCGGAGAATGATTTAATGGATACACGGATGATACGGATCTAACGGATTTACACGGATTTTCCCTTATTTTATCCGTGAAAATCCGTCCAATCCGTTCTACCCGTGTTGCTATTTCGACTCTTCCGACA
>JAJRVV010000035.1 GCA_024277135.1 Chloroflexota bacterium
AATCATATGGTCGGGCCTGTCGGCTATCCACACTTCTGTTTCCCAGGGGATGTTCAGCAAGAAACGCTTGAATGTGTCAAAGTCAGGAAACGCAGTCACATAAATCGGCGCAGCTTGTGTGTTGGCGATCATAGCTTGCAATTCTAATTGTCGCTTGGGAGAGATGGTGCCGTGAGAAGTCACCGCTTCAATGAAGTAGAGCCAGTTGCGCGCTTCATCATACAGCACAACATCCGGTAGTTTGTCATGGATGGGCGTTGGCATCCCTAATTTCTCGAAGCCCGTTTCGCTGATATGCAAGGTTTTGTTTGCTGTATCGCCGACGTAAAGCGCTTTTGCCCCAGGCGCAAAGCGCGGCCCAAATTCCTCGATAATGGCCGCCTGCAACTCGTTGTGCGCCCCTGGCGAGAGATGATACGCGCTGCCATCTTCGATGGTGAGCGGGATCATGTGCCGTTCCCGTTGTCGGCGGTAGGTTTCGATTAAGGCGCGCTGGTTTTCCAAAAAGGACTGGGCGGCCTCCTCCCAGGTTGACCTACCGTAGGCGCGAATTGTTTCTAGCAGTGGCTCTGATAAAGCGTAATGGGTGCGCGGGCTGTTAGTGGGCAGCGTGGGATCGTCCGGGTTGCGGGCAGCCAGGCCCGCCTGGACAAGTTGATGAATGACCTGGCGGCGGATGGTCTCGCGGGTGTTTTCTGCATAGCGGCGATCATACTGTGATTCCATCACTGTCAGCATGTCGTGAATGCGTAGGCGCGGCCGTTGGGCGTTTGTCCAGGGGGTGTCTTCGGACAGCCCCGCCAACGCCAGCAAGGTGAGCGCGGCTATTTCGTTCTGTTGTTTTTTTGGCAGGCCTAATGTTTGCAAAATTTCCTGCGCTTCTTGAATTTCTCCCATACTCCACCGTGTCTCATAAAAGGTTGGAAAATTGGGCGGTAAATGGCCGGTTGATCGTAAAACGCTGAATACCAGATCGTTCAGGCATTCTGGCGAGGAGTGGTTTGCTTGCGCTCCAATTTGCCGGATGAGGGAGAGTGGGGGCAGCGGCAGGGCGCGCAGCTCTGTGGCGTTTATTTGCGTGTTGCCGTTGCTGATGCGGAAGTAGCGGTCTATCAGCGCGCTGTTTAGCAGGGCAGACAGTCCGATGGCCTCGGCCGGGGCCATCTCGCCGGAGCGGCGGTAAATGTAGTTGAGGTGGTTTTCCAGCCCTACCTGGTTGTGTGGGTAGTCAGCGCGGAGGAAGGGGGCGGCCGTTAAACGACGGCATTGTTCTTTGGCGCTGAACCGGCGCGTCAGGACGTAGTTGGCGGCGGGCGCTAATAAATGTTGGGTCTCTTCCCCCGTCAGGATGGCTTGGGGTTTTTGCCCGCGCGTAACCGGCCAGGCGACGGATTGGGCGGTCACATTTTGCATCCATAACAGGGGCACGGCTTTGCCGCGCTGGACGGCCGCTGTCTCTGCCAACCAGGGCTGCGCGCGAAAGGCAACAACTGGCCCGGTGGAGACGGCCATGTCGCAGGCGGCCAACGATCCCGGCCAGGACTCGACGGCCGTCACAATTTCTTCATCCAATTCGCTGATGGGCAGTCGAAAGAAAACCCGTCCCTGCCATTGGCCCAAAAAATGAGCGAAGGGAACCTGACGGGCAATAACGCGCCTGTCTAACGAACGGCCGTTCTCGGCAGCGGAAATGCGGATGGTTAGCGGTTCAGGCTCGGCCGGTAAACGGCGGCGAAAGGTGAGGATGATGTTTTCTTGCAGCACATCGTCACTCTTGAAGGTATCTTGCCGGGAGGTAAACAGGTGAACGCGGGTAGGCGCAGCCTGGGTGATGAACGCCTGTCGAAAGCGGGCAAAGTAAGCGCCGGAGCAAAAGCTGCGGGGAACGAGGAAACAGGCGTGACCGGTATCTGTCAGCAGGTTGGTAGCCAGGGCGATGAACAACGTATAGATGTTGGTATGACCGGCCAGTTTACCGGTTGGGGTTTGCAGACGCGGATCGTCGCTGGAGAGTTTGAAGTAGGGCGGATTGGCGATGACGGCGTCGTAATGGGTAAGCGTCCGGCGTATGCCACCATCGGGCCAGAGGGAAGGCTGCCGGGCGGCGGCGTAGGCCAGGATGAAGTCGGTCTGGCGCAGATGGATATGAATTTTTATGCCGTGTTCGGCGGCGTGGGCAGCGGCTATTTTTAATGATTCATGGGCGGCGTCCAGGAGTTGTCCATCCACTTCATACCCTTCAATCGTGAGTGTGTCCAGGTAGCCGGTTTGAATAACTTGCTCGATGAGCGCGCAGGCCAGGACGCCGGAACCAATGGCCGGATCAAGGATACGGCCGTTTTCGGGCAATCTCTTGAGTTGTCGCGCCATGTACCGGGCTACGATTGGCGGCGTCAGAAATTGGCCGTGTTGTTTCCGGGTTTGGTTGGCGCGATTTGCCAGGATTTGTTGGCCCAGATGGTAGCTGTGCGCGATTGGGTCGGCAACGGCCGTTTTTGTTTTCAGAGCCACCATGATTTGCCTATTTTACCACACCCTTAACCCGTAGCGTCTGCATCACCAGCCGCTCCCAGGGCAGGTCGGTAGTGACGGGGATGTAGTGGACGCCGCGCCCGGCGCAGTACCCGGCGATTTCGGCTCGCCACTCCCGCAGCCGCGCCCGATACTGGCCCAGCGTGGCCGGGTCGAGGGTGATTTCGGCGTCCTGACCCGTTTCCACGTCCACCAGCTTCAGGTCGCCGCTGACGGGCGGCTCTACTTCGTCGGGGCTGAGCAGGTGGATGAGGCCGATTTCATAGCCGCGGGATTGCAAGATGTTGAGGCCGTCCTGGTAGCCGTTAGGCGAGAGCAAGTCGCTGATGAGGAAGAGCAGGCCGGGACGACGGCCGTACAGCACATAATTCTTCAACGACAAATTCAAATCGGTGACGCCGCCGGGGACGGCCGTTTCCAGAAATTGCAGCAGCCGCAGCGAGTTTTGCTGGTTCCGATGCGGCCCCCAAGGCCGGTCGCCGCCGCTGTGCAGCAGGGTGACAGTGAGCAAATCTCCACCCGCCAGGCTGATATGCCCCAGCGCCCCCGCTAACCGCAGCCCATACCCCAGCTTATTTGTTAATTGTTCATTGTTAATTGTTAATTGTTCGCCTTCCGGCCAATTCATGCTGGCGCTGGCGTCTACCAGCAGATGGACGGCCAGGTCTTCCTCTTCTTCCAGGAGCTTGATGAACGGCCGTTCCAGCCGGGCATACACATTCCAATCCAACCGCCGCAAATCATCCCCTTTGGTGTAATTGCGGTAATCGGCAAACTCGATGGACGTGCCCCGCTTGCGGCTGCGCCGGTCGCCCTTCATCACGCCCACGCGCACCCGCTCGGCGACGAGAGTGAGTTGCTCCAATTTGCGCAGGGTGGATTCGTTGAAGAGGTTCATGGAGACAAAGACATCCGATTTCTTCAAGAAATCGGATGTCTGGATAGATGGGCCAACAAAAGCGCCTGTAACAATCTTCCGATTAACACAGCCTTCACCGTGTTGTGTGTGTCAGCGGCGCGGATGGGAGCCAACAATTGCTCAATCGCCTGGCGACGAATGGCTGGATCAAGGTCGGGTTGGGAGACGGTTGAAAGCTGCCAGAGGGCGTCGAAAAGGAACCAGGCAGCGGACAGGTAAACAGTCTCCATTTCGGCTTTGAATGCCTTGACGTATTGGCGTGAAGCCAGCACCATCAACCCTTCGCTGATGCCCCCCGCCAATAACTTTTTCCAAAGTTCGCCAGTCGAGTCGGTCTGAAGTAGATTTTCAAGGGCGACGCCGCCCACTGCGCCAATGTCCATGAGCGAGGCGAGTTGGCTGTATTGATGGGCTTCGGCGCCGGCGCTGAGGTGGGCCAGGAAATCATAAAACTGGCTCAAAACCGCCCACAAGGACGAGTCGGCCGGCACTCCGGCGGCGCGCAAATCGGCGCGTAACTGCCACAAATTTTCGGTGGATGGGGCGGTGAGGACGGCCGTGATTGATTGTGTGATGTCCATGAAAAATAATGAACAACGAATTGTGAATGGTGAATTGTGAATGAAACGCCCGTTCACAATTCACGATTAATTATTCACAATTCATTATTTCTCTATCTGTTCGATCAGGTCTGTTACTACATCGTCTGTGCTAATGCCTTCCGCCTGCCCTTCAAAGTTGAGCAGGAGGCGGTGGCGCAGGGCGGCGGGAGCCACGGCCGTCACGTCATCAAAGCTGACATTGTAGCGGCCGGCCAGCAGCGCCGTAATTTTAGCTCCCAACACCAACGCCTGGCCGCCGCGCGGGCTGGAGCCGTAGCGGACGTACTGATTGACCAGCGGCGCCGGGCTGTTTCCCGGATGGGTGGCGACGATGAGACGGCTGACGTATTCGTTGACGTGGCTGGGGATGGGAACCTGCCGGGCTAACGCCTGCATCGCTAAAATTTGGTCGCCGGAAGCGGCCGTTTCCGCCATCGGGTTCTCGTTGCCTGTCGTCCGCGCTAAAATCTCATTCAACTCCTCAGCAGAAGGGAAGCCGACGTTGATTTTGAAGAGGAAGCGGTCGAGTTGCGCTTCCGGCAGCGGGTAGGTTCCCTCCTGCTCGATGGGATTTTGCGTGGCCATCACGAAAAAGGGTTCCGGCAGCCGGTAGGTTTCGTGAGCCACGGTGACGGTGTGTTCCTGCATCGCTTCCAGCAGCGCCGACTGGGTTTTGGGCGTGGCCCGGTTGATTTCGTCGGCCAGGATTAAATTGGCGAAGACGGGGCCTTGTTGGAAGCGGAATTGGCGACGGCCGTCCCCCGTTTCTTCCATGATGTCGGTGCCGGTGATGTCGGCCGGCATCAGGTCGGGGGTGAATTGGATGCGGCTGAATTCCAGCGAAAGCGTTTGGCTGAGGGTGCGGATGAGCATCGTTTTGCCCAGTCCCGGCACGCCTTCCAACAGCACATGCCCGCCGCTGAGAATGCCGACCAGGGCGTGGCGCACCACCTCTTTTTGGCCGACGATCACTTTGCCGACCTCGGTTTCGATGTTTGCGGCCGTTTCTCGGAATTCGGCTACAGAGAGGTCTGTTGTTTCAATCATGATTGCTTCCTTGTAGAGATTGGAGACTGGAGACTGGAGACTGGGGTGTGTCTTCAACCGAAAGTTGATTTAGCCAATTGAGTTCAATGGCAGAGAACAAAGGTTGGTCTTCTTCCAATAGATATGTCGGACGTGGTTCGTAAGTTGTATTGGAAGATTTTTTAGATTTTCTTTGCGTTTTCAAACTTTTTGCAAAGGCGTTTAGCTGACAGGCTAAGTTTGTCAATTGGGCGGCATAATTTTTGACTTTCTGATCGCTCAAAAGCCCACGTTTTAGGCTGCGGTTTAGCCAATACTTTGTTTCAAATAGACTGCCTCTGGCGTAGTATAGAAAGTTTAGTTTTTCACCATAATGATAACGGCCGTATGATTCCGCGATATTTGCGCCTACCGAATCTGCCGCTCGCGTCATTTGTTTCCCTACAACATCTTGCGCCAACTTCCCCCAGGTCAAAATCTCTCGCCACAACTCGTCAGCAATTGTTTCCGCCACCTGCAAAATCTTCAAATCCTCCAACTCGGTTGCCATACGTAATCTCCAGTCTCCAATCTCTAGTCTCCAGTCTCCAATCACGGCTCCAACGATGAAAAATAGTCACGTACATACCCTTTCATTCCCAGCGGGATGTGGTCGTCGCTGAGGGCTTCGTAGGCGGCGTTGCGGTAATCGCCAAAGACCTGGTTGTAGGGGACGACGCTGCCTTCGTTAGTGAATTCGGTGGGCGTTTCGCTGAGCAGGCCGCCGCAGTTGGCCGGGTTGGCGATGCACTCGGCGGGCAGTTCGATATCGGTGCCCGCTTCGCCGCTCAAATCAACCAAATCGGGCACAAAGACGTTTTCGGCGTGACCGCCGCCGGGGCCGGGGCCGCCTTGTCCTGCGCCCTGCTCGCTGCCTGAGCCTTGACCCTGCCCTTGACCATTGCCGCTGCCATTTTGCCCTTGTCCTTGACCCTGACCCTGACCTTCACCTTGCCCCTGACCTTCACCTTGCCCCTGGCCTTGCTGGCTGGATTGGCCTTGCCCCGGCTGTCCGGCCTGGGCCACGGATTGGCGGCCCTGGTTGAGTTGTCCGGCAGCCTGGGCGGCTTGGGCGGCGGCGGCGCTTTGCTGAGCGCGCTGTTGTAAAGTACCAGAGGCTTGACGCAGCGCTTGTTGGGCGGCGGCGACGTCGCCATTTTGCAGAGCCTGGGCGGCCTGGGATAGTTGTTGCGCCAGTTCGGGGTCTACGTCTTGGAGGGCGGCGGCCGTTTCCGCCAAATCCTGCGCCAATTGAGACAATTCTTCCTGGCTGAGTGTGGGCAAATCGTCGGCTAGTTGGGCGGCAGCCGCGCCCGCTTGGGCCAAATTGCCGCTTTGCAAGGATTGGCCCAGCGATTGACTGGGGCCGCTGTCGGCCAATGGCTGCCCGGCCTCTTGCAGGCGGCGCTGTAAATCTGCGGCGCTGTTGTTACTGCTGAGTTCGCGCAGGTCGGCTTCGGCTTCGGAGAGGGCGGCGACGGCTTCTTCCTGGCTGAGGTTGCCCGCTTCTAACTGCTGTAATGCGCCCTCGATGGGTTCCAGCAGTTCGTCTTGCTGTTCTTCGGTCAGCGCCGGGTTTTGCTCGATGTCCTCTTTGATCGCTTCCAAAGCTTCTATCTGTTCTTCGATGGCTTGGGTGATGGCGCGTTGTTTTTTGAGGGCGTTTTCTTGTGGATTGGGGACGAGCACGGCCGTCACCAGCAACGCCGCCGCCGCCAAAATCATCAACCAATCCTGCCGGTTCAGTATAAAGGGGAGTTGTGACCTGACATCCACCCGCTCTACGGCCGTCAACGTGTCGGCCAACTGCTGGCGGGCCAGGGCGGGGGGGATGGGCAGACGGCCGTGCGCAATCTCAACGGCCGTGCTCACCCGTTCTTGCAACTCAAACTGCTGGTCGGCGAACCGGGCTTGCTGGAGCAGCGAATATCGGCGAACCAACAAACCAACCAATCCCGCCAACAAACCGGCCAGCCCCAGCGCCACGGCCGTATATCCCACCTGCGTATTGTCCAGCCATGGCCGCAGGCGAGCCGCCGCCGCAATTAGCACGGCGATCAGCAACCCGGCCAACAAGCCGCGCGGAGACCAAATCAAACCATCACGCAGCCGGCGACGGCCGTGCCATTGGCGAATCCGTTGGGTCAGTTGGGCAAAGGATTGGTTCATCATAAAAGGTAACTGCTAACCACAAAGGCACAAAAACACAAAGTTTCTCTGGTTTTTCTTTGTGCCTTCGTGTCTTTGTGGTGAAATTCCAGAGGGGCTTAGTAGCTACTTGTTGGCAATCTTCCGCACCTTACGCACTGCCAGCCAGTATAAAAGCAATGCCAGCAAAATGTAAAGCGCCAGGAACCAGGGCCAGGGGGAGGGAATCCAGACTGTTTGCGAGCCAAAGCTAGTTTTATAGAAGAACAAGGCGTCTTCTTCGAGCAGAAAAACATCGCTGACAATCAGCGTTGCCGGTAAATTAGTGGCAGCCAATGCCAGCCCGCCGAAGGCCAACGCCATTTCGCCGACCCAGCCCAGGCTGGAGGCGCCGAACAGCAGCGGCCCCAAAAAGCCCAAGAAGATGCCGGCGATGAGCGGAATCCCGATAGTGACAAAAAATGTGCCGGCAAAGGTGACGACGCTGGCGGCCATGGTGGAGCGGAGGGCGGCCGAACAAAAGAGGCCGTACATGGCGAAGGTGACGGCCGCCGCCAGCACCAGCAGTTGGGACAAAATGAGTTCGAGCAGCGAGACGCCGCCCAACAAAAAGGCGATGCTTTGCAGGGGCACGGCCGCAAAAATTAACAGGAAAACATAGCTTAACGCGGACAGCAGTTTGCCGCCGACGAAGGCGTTGGCCGAAAGCAGGGTGGTGCGCAGCAGGTCATACGTCTGCCGCTCTTTTTCGCCGGTGACGGCGCCGGCCGTGAACGAGGGGCCGACGAAGATGACCAGAAAGACCTGGATACCGAGTACGGCCGTAAACACTATCTTGCCCGCATCCCTGGGGTCTGGCCCATACGGCCCCCGCGCCGATTCGGCATACGCCAGATAGATGAGCGCGATGAACCCGCTCATGATGAACAGGTAGACGGTGAGGACGACGAAGGCGCGCCGCCCCCGCATCCGGCTGCGCAGCTCTTTGACGGTGATGGGGTTTTGGCGGATGGATTGCCACATGCGCCGTAGGCGTCTGGGTTGGGTGTCGGTGGTTAGTTCACTCATATTTTTTTACCATCGATTCAATGCGACTAATGTTTCGATTGCGGCCGTGCTAAACGCCTGATTTTGTCTTGGGCCTTTTGATAGAGTTCATAGAGTCCGGCCCACTCGAAATAATCCATAGCGTCGCCCATCTCTCCCGCCTCAAAGCGTTGGTAGAAGGCCGCCGACTCCAGGCCATAGCGATTCTCAAATTCTTGCAAATCGCTCTCATATCGTTTTACCCGCAGACGATGTTGGCTGAGAACAGTATCTAGCAACTTTCCCAGAATCCGATCAAAATCGGTCTCGTCGTCGGAAATGTCTTTAAGAAGCTCTAGTTTGTAGCTAATATCCATTATGACGCCTCTGATTTCTGCCATGCTGCCCTTTCTTCTGCCAGGAAAACGGCCGCGCCCACGGCCTTGCCACACACCTCACAAAGCGAATGGTGGAATCTGCTTTGTATTTTATCACATGAACATTCTTCTTTAACGCTCAAGCCCCACACCGTCCGCCAGCCAAAACAAACTCACAAACAGGGCGACGACAGCGACAGCGTACACGGCCGTCGGCCCCAACGCGCTGATGAGGATGCCCGCCTCGTCCAAATCAAATAAGCTGCTCACTGCCAGCCAGAGCAGGCTGTTGTTGATTAGTTTCATGAGAACGACGGCCGTATAAGCCGCCACCAGCGCCATCGTGGCCGTTTTCACCCGTGTGGAAGCCACCATGCCCGCCATCGCCGCAAACAGGATTTCCAGCCACGGCCGTATCGTAGCCGAAACTCCTAACGCCGCCCCAAACAGCGCTAGTTGGCCGCCGGCAAGCGTCAGACTGCACACCAAAATCACCCCTTGAAGCAAGCTGACGGCAAACAACGTCGGCCATAAAATCCGCAGCCGGGCTAACGCGCCCAACAACTTCGCCATCACAATCGAGCGGGTGGACATCGGCGTCACCCGCAGCATCTCCCACGTGCCTTTGTCCACTTCCATGCTGATGGCGGGAGCGGTTAACGCCGGCGCCATGAATGAACCAAACATCGTCAATCCAGTGAGTAAAATGCCGGGCAAACAGAGAAAACACCAGAAAATAATCAGGGCATCGTTGCCGGCAAACAAGGCCGGGTTGCTCCACCCAGCGCATAAGCCGAAAAAAAGCGCGCCGATGATGACAAACGGGGAATACCGGCGCGCCGCCTCATAAAACGGATTAGGTTCACCCCAACCCCCTTTCTCCCGCAAATAAACCGGGTTCTGGGGCAGCCCGCGCCACCAACGCCACCATGTTCTCAACTTCATCTACCCCCTTCATCCCTCATCCCTCATCCTTCAATTGATAATCCCTTTTGTCACTTGCAAGAATACGTCTTCCAGGTCGCCCGTCTCCTCGTGGAAAGAGATGACCCGCAGGCCATTTGCCACCATGCCGTTTAACAAATCGCTCAATGCCTCGTCGTCCCCGGAAAAATCAAACTGCACCGCATTGAGCGGGATATCCGCTTCATCGCTGCCGGTGATGCTGGTCACGTGGTCACTTCGCAGCAAAAACTCCTGCAGCGGCGTGGTATCGCCAATCACCTGCGCCTGGACGAGGCGGTGGGCGCGCAACTGCTTCTTCATCTCCGCCATATCGCCATACGCCACCAGTTCGCCAGCCTCGATGATGCCGATGCTGGTGCAAACATCGGCCACCTCGGACAAAATGTGGGAGGAGAAGAAGATGGTTTTGCCCATGTCCTTCAGTTCGCGCAGCAGTTCCCGGATTTCAATGCGAGCGCGGGGGTCTAAACCGCTGGCCGGTTCATCCAGGATGAGTACCTGCGGGTCGTGGGCCAGCGTTCGCGCCAGACAGAGCCGTTGTTTCATCCCCCGGCTCAAACTCTCGACATACGCCTCTTTTTTGTGGCCCAAATCCACCAATGCCAACAAATCATCTGTCATTCCGGCCCTGGCCTCGGTGGGAATGTCGTAACAAGCGGCGAAGAAATCGAGGTATTCCCACACTTTCATGTCGTCATAAACGCCGAAAAAGTCAGGCATGTAGCCGATGGCCCGGCGCACGCCGCGCGGATCGTCGTTGACAGAATGGCCGGCTACCCACACTTTGCCGCTGGTCGGCTTGAGCAGGGTGGTGAGGATACGCATGGTGGTTGTTTTTCCGGCCCCATTTGGTCCGATGAAGCCGAATACCGACCCTTCCTCGATTTCGAGGTTGAGGTCGTTGAGAGCGACAAGGCCGCCATATTTTTTGGTCAATCCCTGGATTTCAATGATTGTTGACATAAGCGTAAACCGTAAACCGTAAAGCGTAAAACGAAAAGGAGGGTTGGTTTTGGATAAACAGGTTGTCACCCTTCGGCTGAACTCACGTCGAAGCCGTTCACCTTGTCACCTTTTCATCCGGTCATCTTGTCATGGCAGGTCGCCGGTGAGCAAGGGGTAGACTTCTTGAATCTCGATACCTATTTGGCTGCTGTTTTGCACGCGCAGTTTGACAGTGTTGCCGGGGCCGAGGTAGGGGGTGAAGTCGGCGACGGCCGTTTCTCCCCAACCTACATCATTCACCCGCTCCCAATCCTCCGACTGCCAATCCCACAGACGAATGTCCGGGACGGGCTGGGAGGATGGATCATTTTGCGAACGCAATACCACACTCAGCTGCGTCACTGTCATGCTTTGAAACTCCGGCCAGGGCGAAAACTCAAAATCCACCCAGCCATTGGGTAGATAAAAATTTTGGACAGAAGGCTCATATACGTTATTAGTTCCGGCCACCTGCCAGTTGAGCAAGGTCAAGGGAATGGAAATATCTTGTCCTCCAACCAGATTTTGAGTCATGGGAATCTCCAGGAAGTAAAGCGTCGTGCTGCGCTCACCATATCCAATTCGATTCACTTTGATATCCAGTTGGGCAGCATCTGACCAGGCGATGAGGGTGATGACGTCGCTGGCGACCGCCGGGCCAGCCGAGCCGCCGCCGCGATAAAAATCCCCTTCGACGGCTTGTAGCAGTTCCCACCGGGGATACACGTCCGGGTCATTGTAGTAATCGGAAGTGCCCAGGATGATGTCGGCGTTCATTTGCAGCGGAGAAGCGCCCCGGCCGGGAACAGGGGCAAAGACAGGGCCGCCTGGGGATGCGCCGCTGCTTCCGGCGGGGAGCGACCCAACCACCACGGAACCGCTCTGAATTTCGCCCGGTTTCATCGTGCCTACTATCATTGCCCGGGTTCCCAGCAGCAGAACAGCGTTTTCCAATTCGATGTCGCTGTTGTTTTGCAGTGTGTAGTCGAGTTGGACGGAACCGCTATTGAGGTTGAGGAAAGCTTGCCCGGATAATTTGGGCGCGGGTTGGTAGCTGTCGGCGATAAAAGTTTCGGTATCGCTCACATCCACGCGCGCGCCTTCAATGGTGAGGTTGTTGCCGCGAGAGATGCCGCGAATGTTGCCGCTGCCGCTGCCGCCGCCAAAATTTCGACTGAACGGCCGTGCTGCTGCACTGCCGGGCAATATCAGGTTATAGGTGGCGCGGCGGGGGGAGTAGAGGCCGATGACGGACTGCACCCGCATCTGGTCGCTGCCGACATGTCCATAGGCCACATTCATCTGGTTGATGATGGTTTCGTTTCCTTTCAGTTGAAACCCGGTGGCATAAGCTACGCCGGAAAAGAGGACGACCAGAGCCGGAATGGTGAACCAGGCCAATTCCCGTCGGTTCATGCGCTTGAGGATGAAATAATTGACGGGGCCGACAATGAGGACGTATAAGAAAAGGAACAGGGCCAACGCCAGCACCGAAGGTAGGGCCAATGAGGGCAGTCGGGAGACGGCCGTGACCGCCGAATAGTTGTTTTGAATACCGATCCCCCAGGCGGGCAGGTCGGCTACCCGGTTAGCCACTTCCGCCCAAACTATTTCGCCGCCATCCCAATCAAGCAGGGGCGCCAACTGCGGGTCCAGCCCCATGAAGTAGACGGAGCCGCGCCCCCAGCTTTGCCGGGCCAGCAGCGGCAGGCCGTCCTGGTGGAGAAGCAGTTCGCCATTTTGCAAACTGCTGGTTGTGACCAAATAGGGGCCAGGATCGCGGAAGGGTTGGCCGGTGCGCTGGCTGAGCGCGGGCAAATCGGCTGCCGATTCGCTGCCGGTGATGGTGACGGGGAGCAGGTGGGTGAGGGCGACGGCCGTCTTCTGCCAGTTAGCGCCGCCAGTAACGACCAACTGCCCGCCGGCGCTGACCCAGCTTTCCAGATTGGCTAACTGCACGGCCGTCAACTGGCTGGTATCCACGTCATTGAAAATCAACACATCCAATCCGTTCCAGGCGGCCGTCACGTCGGGCAGTTCGGCCATATCCAAAAAAGCGACGGCCGCGTCACTCCGCCGCCCCGCCATATTTTCCAGGAACGACAATTCGCCGGGGTTGGAGCTGACCACGCCATACAATAGATCGTTGCTGGATAATTGGTTCAGCCGGTTGCTGACAGCGCCGCCGACGATGTCGCCCTGCTGGTTGTGCAGTGATACCTGAATTTCGCGGGTGAAGGCGATCAGTTTGACGACCATCGTCACCCGTTTGTTGGATTGGGTGGGCAGGCTGATGGGGTTTTTGTAGATGATTTGGTCGCCAGCGGCGGCGCTGCCGATGCTGATACGCAGTTCGCCTTCTACCGCCGGGCCGTTGTTAGCGACGGTAACTTGAACCGGAACCCAGAATTCTGGCTTGTAATAACCGTCGAATCCGGCGCGGGCGGTGATGGCGATGCCGTTGTTCTCTTCCTGGGCCGCCGCCGGCCGGATAACCGTTCCCAGGAGGCTGAGGCAAAGCGTGAGCAGAAGGAATCGAAAGGGTGGGCATTTTCGTAGCTTCATGTGTTTTTATACGTTCAGACCGGGGAGAAGGTTCCCGGTTTTGGGTGACTTATGGCTAAGTTTCGTGTCATTATACATGACGGCCGTCCGTAGAAATTGTCGTTTTACCTGCGAATCCATGTCCTATCGAAACTCAATCCGGTAATCGGCGATGGGCGCGTCGGGCCGGTTTTGCTCAATCCAGGCCACCGCTTTTTCCATCATGCGGTGCAGATGGGCGGATTCGTTACCGATGCCGACCAACCCGATGACGGCCGTCTGCCACACATCCTGGCGCTCGATTTCGGCGGCGGCCAGGTTAAAATGTTGGGGCAGCCGCTTCAGAATCGGCTTGAGAATGCGGCGCTTCTCTTTTAGGGAATGAACACCGCCGAGTTGGAGTTTGATGACACAGGTGATGACGACCATGCCTTAATTTTCCCCCATCAGCGGTAAGAGGCAAGTTTAAGTGTTAGAATTAGGTGGGAACGGCCGTCCCCGGCGCAACAGAATCAGGGTTTGAGCGTTTTTACTAATGGATACGTATTGAACTCAGCAGAAATTCGCGCGGTTATCAAAACGTAAAACGTAAAACGAAAAATCAGACTGGAAAGTCATTACGTTTTTCGCTTTTCGTTTTTTAAGAAAAGGATCAGAGAAATGCTGCGGAAAGCGATGTACATTTTCCTCATACTATTTTTTGTGATGGCTTCCATTGCCGCTTACACCGTCATCACCACCGCCAATCGGGCCGACGAAGCGCTGGTGCAGCCCATTGGCGATCTGGTGCGCGACCTGATTTTGCCGGTGACGCCCGTCATTCTGCCCGATCCGGCTACGATCTTGCAATCAATCAACGACGAAGCCCGCCTCATCACCGTCTCGGCCGATTACGAAAAAATTGTGCGCGCCGAGCGGCAAACGGATGTTTTGTGGGGACTCATCGGCGAAAAAATGATTTTCGTGGCGTATGGCAAAGTGCTGGCCGGGGTTGATTTGTCCAAAATGAGTGAAGCCGACATCCAGGTGCTCGATCCCACCACGGTACAAGTTCATCTGCCCGACGCCGAAATCTTTGATGATTTGCCGGTTCTGGATAATGAAAAATCCTACGTCTATGATCGAGACAAGGGAATTTTTGCCAGCGTGGATCCCGAACTGGAAACCCAGGTGCGGCAAAAGGGGGAAGAAGCGATTTTGGCCGCAGCCGAAGACAGCGATCTACTGAATCGCGCCAATCTCAACGCGCAGCAGGAAATGTTGAAGATTTTCCAGGCGTTGGGTTTTGAGAATGTGATTTTCATGGCCGAGACGCCGCCGCCGGCGCCCACGTATGAACAGGATGTGCCCAAAGGGTTTGCGGTGACGCCGGAAGCGCCGTGAGGCAAAGGGTGAAGGCGGAAGGATGAAAGATGAAAGCGTTTCCGCTATCCGCTTTCTGTTTCTCAACTACCCGGCGTAGCTCCAGCCGATGTGGGGCAAGGTGAGGGTGTCGGTCACGTCTCTCTCTTTGTTGATGCCGCCGCCGATCACTTCGCCCGCTAAGATGTCGTGATCGCCGCCCACATCCACCATTTTCATCACTTTACATTCCAAATAAGCGGCGGCGGCGGCCAACACCGGGCAGCCAGTTTCCGGGAAGTTGCTTGATTAGTGAGATGTGTTTGATTGTATCACAGCCCTTTTACTGTTTGGTGAGTTGGGTTACGTTGGATGCAGGTTCCTGAACGAATTCCTGGTTTTCGCTGGTTGCTAGCGCTGATGGGAGTTTACACGGCCGTCTGGATCAGCCTGGAAGGAAATATGACGCGGGCGCTCATCATGGGGGTGGGATGGACAGCCGTGCTGCTGTTGACGGGTTGGCAGCGACGATTCGGCGGGGTGGTTTTATCCAGGGGGCGGTGGTGGCGGATGACGGCCGTCGCCGGATTACTTTTCGGTCTGTTAACCGGCTTGCTCACTCTGATCCTCATGGTCATCAAAACCGGCTTGCACGCCCATGGCCTCGAATTCACCCTCGAACAAATCAACTGGATCATCCGCCAAATCCCGGTTTGGACAACTGCCGGCCTTCTTGCCGGTCTAGGCGCGGGCCTCTTAACCAACGGTTAGCCCATCACTCTATCACACTGTCACCTTGTCATCTTCTCATCCCTCCTCCAGCTTTCTCTCCAACGCCGCCAACGCCTGTTCCAATTCTGCCTGACGCAAACTGGTGGTGACATCGCCGCGGGTTCGTTCCAGCACCGCCCGCACCGTGTCCGTCCGCCGCCGCAGGCCGCCGGTGATGCTGTCGTTGAAATCAAACGTCACCAAAATGCTGTAAATGTTGTCCATATCGCCCAGCAGCCGTTCCGCTTCCTGGCTGTGGCCGTGGCGGATGATGTCCAAAATGCGGCGGCGCAGTTCGGTGGCAGCTTCGGCCAGCCCGTTGAGCCAGGCGGGATAACCGGCTCCTAACTCGGCGGCGGTGGGCAGCGGCCGTCCCCGCACTAGGGCATAGGTCAAATTCGCTTCCACATACTCCTTAATGGCATCTTGCGTGTAGCCAGCATGATAAAGTTGGGGGTAGCCTTCAACGCCAGCCACCATTTCCTCTGTGGCTTGCCGCGCCTGGGCGATCAGGTCAACGGCCGTGTCCCACTCCTCCCGATGAACGGCGCGAATAGAGCGGGCGCATAAGCTAATCAATTTGCGCGAGCGAGTATAGGCCAGATCGCGGGCGGCATGAACTTGTTCAAATTCGGCGCGAATCGTTTCGGCAATGATTTCAAGCTGATCCATGATTACTCCTCATCGCTGCCTTTGTCGTCATCGGATTCTTTGTCGTCGTCTTCGCTGCGGGGAAAACGGAAAAACTGATCAACCAAAGATTGTTGGGGCAGGCGAATCTGGCCGAACTGCCGCTCGTAGTTGGCGATGTTTTGCGCCAGCGCCATATGAAACATTTTGGCGTGCATGGGGGACATGATGATGCGGGACATGATACGGCCGCGCGGTTGGCGGGGCATGATTTGGGCAAAATCCAGCACCATTTCTCCCGGCGTGTGGCTGATAAATGCCACATTGGCATAAATGCCATTCAAATCTTTGGGCACATCGATCGCAATTCGTTTCGGTTTTGGCGTCACTTTTGGTTCATCGCTCATTTATAACCTCCAATTGTTGCAAAAGGGATCTGCTGATAAGATACAATGAGTTTACTTGTCGGGCAATGTTCCCCAATCATTCAATTCGATAAACGTGTTAAAATGAAGCTGGAATTCTGCATGATTGCCACTCTTCGACGCATGATGCAGGACGAATGAAATGACGAAACCCTATGAAATAATCGATCACACGGCCGATTGGGCCATTCGGGTTTTCGGGCCGGACTTGACTGGTTTGTTGGTGAATGCGGCGTTGGGGATGAGCAGTTTGATGGCGGCGGATGTGACGGCCGTACCTACCGACATCACCCGCCATCTCCAAATCGAAGCATTCGACGCCGAAACCTTGCTGGTGGAATGGTTGACGGAATTGGCCTATTTGGCGGAGATGGAGCGGTTGGTTTTCACCCGCTTCCAACTGGCTGACGTGACCCGGCATCACCTGCAAGCGACTATCACCGGCGGCCGGGCGGATGAATTGCAAAAGCATATCAAAGCCGTCACTTATCACAACCTGGAAATTGTGGAAACGGCCGTTGGCCTGGAAGCAACCATTGTTTTTGATGTGTAATTTGGGGAGACTTGACAAGTTTTCCCAACGGTACTCGCGTAAAACGGATAGCCGATGAAACTTGTCAAGTCTTGTCCTTGGGAGGACAAAATGAAAAAAAGCGACTTCAAACGCATCACCCCCTTCATCCACGAAATTCCCCAATCCTATCGTCCCGACATGCGGGTTCCGGCCCGGTTTTATGCCGATGGCAAACTGTTGGCGGCGGCGTTGGGCGATAAAAGCCTGGAACAACTGGTCAACACCGCCACCCTGCCCGGCGCGGTCAAGTACGCTCTGGCGATGCCCGACATTCACCAGGGTTACGGCTTTCCCATCGGCGGCGTCGTCGCCACAGAACTGCCGGATGGCGTCATCTCCCCTGGCGGCGTGGGGTATGATATCAACTGCGGCGTCCGCTTGTTGGGGACGCATCTGAACCTGGAAGAGATACGGCCGTACCTGAGCGATCTGGCCTCAACCTTGCAAGCCAATTGCCCCAGCGGCGTGGGGCGCGGCGGCTCCATCCACCTCAAGCGGCATGAGCTGGAGCGGTTGCTGGAGCAGGGCAGCCAGTGGGCGCTGAAACAGGGGTACGCCACCGCCATGGATTTGGAGCGGACGGAGGAGAACGGCCGTCTGCCCCACGCCGACGCCGCCAAAGTGAGCGACCGCGCCAAAAAACGGGGGTTGGGTCAAATCGGCACCCTGGGCGCGGGCAACCATTTCATCGAAGTGGACGTGGTGGACGAGATTTTCTATGAGGAAGCGGCGCGGCGCATGGGGCTGTTCCCCGGCCAAATCGTGGTGCAAATCCACTGCGGTTCGCGCGGCTTCGGTCATCAGGTCTGTACCGATTACGTGCGCCGCTTCCAGCAAGTCGTCCACAAATACGGCATCCATTTGCCTGACAGAGAACTTGTTTGCGCTCCCCTCAGCAGCCCGGAAGGGCAGGATTATCTGGCGGCGATGCAGGCGGCGGCCAACTACGCCTTCGTCAACCGGCAGGCGCTCACCTTCCACATCCGCCGCAGTTTTGAGCAAGCGCTGGCGGGCAAAGTGGATAATTTCACCCTGTACCAGGTGTATGACATTGCCCACAACATGGCAAAAATCGAGGAGCATGAGGTGGACGGCCGTCAAGCGCAACTCTGCGTCCATCGCAAAGGAGCCACCCGCGCTTTTGGCCCCGGTTCGGCGGTTCTACCCGATGCGTACCGGGAGATCGGCCAGCCGGTGTTGGTTCCTGGCTCCATGGGAACCGCCAGTTGGGTGCTGGTGGGCACGGCCGCTTCCATGGCCCAAAGTTTCGGCTCCACCTGTCATGGCGCGGGGCGGACGATGAGCCGCCGTAAAGCCAAGAAGATGATGCGCGGCAGCCAGTTGCGGCAGGAGTTGGAGGCTGGCGGCATCCATATCCGCGCCGGCAGCATGGCCGGGCTGGCCGAGGAAGCGCCCGCTGCCTACAAAGATGTGGATCGAGTCGTCGAAGTGGTGCATGGCGCCGGCATTGCCCGTAAGGTGGCGCGTATTGCGCCGGTGGCGGTGGTGAAGGGGTGATAGGGTGACAGACACAAGCTGTAAAGGTACAATGCGCGGCATCACGGGCAAAGAGGTTACGGAATGGGTCGAAAACTGATTGCGTTTGGCTGGTATGGCGGCAAATACAGCCACCTGGATTGGCTTTTGCCTTTGCTGCCGGAGGCTAAACATTATTGCGAACCATTTGGCGGGTCGGCGGCCGTTTTGCTCAACCGACGGCCGTCACCCATCGAAACCTACAACGATCTGGATGGCGAGGTTGTTAACTTTTTCAAAGTACTCCGGGAGAGGAAAGACGCGCTCATTGAAGCCATTGGCTTAACCCCTTTCTCACGAGAGGAGTTTAAAAAAGCGATCAGTGGGCCTACAGAGGGACTTTCCGATTTAGAGCGAGCCAGACGTTTCTACATTCGAGCCAGACAGGTGCGGACAGGATTGGCGCAGACGGCCAGCGCTGGTCGGTGGGCGCACTGCCGTCTCACCAGCCGGGCCGGGATGGCTGGGGCTGTATCTCGGTGGCTGGGCAGTGTGGAAGCATTGCCGGAAATCGCCCAACGACTCCTACGGGTGCAAATCGAACATGATGATGCGCTGACTCTGATTCGGCGTTACGACAGTCCAGAAACGTTTTTTTATTGTGACCCACCATATCCACACGATTCCAGAGGGGATAACAAGGCTTACAAATATGAGATGAAGGACGATGATCACCGCGAATTGGCGGAACTGCTGCATAATGTCCAGGGGAAGGTGGCCTTGTCCAGTTACTACGGTGATTTGATGGATGAATTGTACAGTGATTGGGATTACATCGAATCGCCGTCCAGAACCATCCACTCGACTAAACAGCAGCGAGTGGAACTGCTCTGGATTAATTACGAACTTGAGGATGCGCGCCAGTGGCAAGCCCTACCCCTGCAGAAATCCTTAACCTAGCCTTTGCGCGCGCTTCTGAGCCTATTGACAGCCCGCTGATTGGCGGCACAGAGGTGGTTGACCGGATCGAGCGAATAGCTCGCAACGCCCAAAACCGTGCCGGAGCGCGATTTATTCTCGCCTGCGCTTTAGCCAAACTAGCCAAACAACATCAGCCTGAAGTGGACATTCGCAAACCCTACACCAAAATTGGCGACCAGGATGCGTACTCCGGCCGAACATATGATGAGTCTTACGTGACGGAGTTTGTCGTTACCCATGAACTGCCCTGTAATATCACCACTGCCTTTTTAACGCCGGCGTTCAGGAATAGAAACATTACTTTGACGCCCAAAGTGAATCTGGTGGGCAGGCCGCCAGGCGTTTACAAAGCGGTTTTGCAGCTGTTGGACGATGTACACGTTGGGAAGTTGTCTGCGGGCGATTTGTTGGCTCAGATGATACGATGGTTATTGATAATCAGGGACGAAAAGCGGCAAAGAATGGCAACTTTGTTAGCAACGCTGCAATCCACGCGAGGAGAAACAGCCCTTTCGGCCGAGGGGATTGTGGGGCTAATTGAACAGCATTTGAAACTCAGACGGTCAAGCCGTTTACCGGTATTGGTTGTGGCAGCCGCTTATCAAGCCGCGCAAAATTATTTAGGGGAACGCGCCTTGCCGCTCCAAGGACACCATGCGGCCGACAAACAGACCGGGTCGATGGGTGATTTAGAGATTACACTTGTGGGGGATGATAAAGTAGCGACCAGTTACGAGATGAAGGCGCGGCGAGTGACGAAGGATGATATTAACCATGCTCTTGCCAAAGTTACCAGGAGTGATCAGGCCATTGATAATTACATTTTTATCACGACTGAGGCCATTGACAGGGACGTGGTAGATTACGCATCCAGCTTATACGAACAGGTGGGTGTAGAAATGGTTGTCTTGGGTTGCATTGGTTTTCTGCGGCATTACCTTCACCTATTTTACAGGCTGCGGACACAGTTCCTGGAAGCTTACCAGGAATTGCTTTTAGCCGAACCAGACAGTTCTGTTAGCCAGCCGCTAAAAGAGGCGTTTTTGACGATGCGGCAGGCGGCAGAAAGTTTTGAGTGATGATGGAGGGTAGGGGCGTGAGTGGAGAACAACGGCCGTTCATCTGGTTTGTCGTTGGCTTATTGGCGGGGGCGGCGTTAGCGATTGTGGGACTGACATTGGCGAAACGGGTGCGGCCCGCGCCCATCGTGATTGTGCCGCCGGAACTGACGCCGACGGCCGCGCCCACCCCCACCCCTGGCCCGATTCAAGTATTCGTCAATGGGCAAGTGGCGGCCCCGGCGGTGTACACCCTGCCGCCGCAAAGTCGGGTGGCCGATGCCATTGCCGCCGCCAATGGGTTTACGGACGAAGCGGATACGGCCGTCGTCAACCTGGCCCTCTCCCTCAACGATGGGGCGCAAGTGTACGTGCCCGCCACCGGCGACAACGCGCCGCCGCCGCCAGTCGTTGTCAGCCAACCGGCGGCCGGCAACCAACCAACCGCCGCCGCGCCGGCCGATACCGGCGGCCTGATCAACATCAATACCGCCACCCTGGAAGAACTTGACGCGCTGCCCGGCATCGGCCCCAGCACCGCCCAGAAGATATTGGATCACCGGGATGAAAACGGCCGTTTCAACGCCATCGAGGACATCATGAACGTCTCCGGCATCGGCGAGGCCAAATTTGACCAGATAAAAGAGCTGATCACTGTGACGGACAATGAGCAATGAGCAATGAGCAATGAGCAATGAGCAATGAGCAATGAACAATGAACAATGAGCAATTAACAATTCACAATTTGTTATTCATAATTCATTACTCGAGTGTTGTGAATTTGGTACTTGACAGATAGGTCAATATGTGTTTCATCCAGTAGGAATGGGAATGGGCATCTGTTTTTTAAACAGAGACTCAAATACTTTAGTGGCCTGCTGACCAGATTGGAGCAACTGATGAGCA
>JAJRVV010000036.1 GCA_024277135.1 Chloroflexota bacterium
GGAAGAACGCCTCAGCCACGTCAGCTTTGAGCGCGTCTGCTCCGGCAGCGGCATCCCCAATCTGTACAATTTCCTCAAGGAAGACGGCCGTTACCCCGAACCCGCCTGGCTACACGACCAACTGGCCCAGGCCGACGACCCCACCCCCATCATTGTCACCGCCGCCCTCAACCAAAAGGCCGACATTTGCGTCGCCACCCTCAACCTGTTCATAGACATTTTAGGCAACGAATGTAGCAATATGGCCGTCAAAGTGCTGTCCACCGGCGGCCTCTACCTGGCCGGCGGCATCCCGCCCCGCATCCTGACACAACTGCAAGACGGCCGTTTCCTCCACCAATTCACCGACAAAGGCCGCTTCTCCCCCATGATGGCCGACATCCCCATCCACGTCATCCTGAACAGACAAATCGGCCTGTACGGAGCGGCCTATCAGGGATTAGAAACCATGAAAAAAGAGCCTCATACACCTAACAAAACCACAGAAAAAACTTTTCAGGATACAGATGCCGGGAAAAACATCGTTGACGCCAAAGATAAAAAGGTTTTGTTTGAAAAACTCAACATATGAGGCAAATTCGTTTATTCCTCAATTCGTTGTACTCTCCTATGAATATAGAAATCTTCCCGGACAAAGAAACTCTCAGCCAGGCAGCCGCCCAGTTATTTGGCCGGATTGCCCAGGAAGCGGCGCAGGCACACGGCCGTTTCTCTGTCGTCCTTTCCGGCGGCGGCACACCCCGGCGACTTTACCAAATTCTCAGCCAAACGCCGGGTCTGCCCTGGGCGCAAACCCACGTCTTTTGGGGAGATGAGCGGCTGGTTCCTCCGGACGACCCCGGCAGCAACTACGGTCAGGCCAAAGCCGTCCTGCTGGATCACGTGCCCATCCTCCCGGAAAATATCCATCGCATGAAAGGTGAACTTGATCCGGATACGGCCGTAGCCGACTACACCATCCAACTCCGCCAATTCACCCCCGTCCAACCCTGGCCCCGCTTCGATCTGGTACTCCTGGGGATGGGCAGCGACGGTCACACCGCCTCCCTCTTCCCCGGCCCCATCTCCGAAGCGGAACGCGCGCAGCCCGTTATCGCTGTCACCGCTCATTACGACGGCCGTCCCGCCCAACGCATCACCCTCACACCTCTGGTTTTCAACGACGCCGCCCACATCCTCTTCCTCGTCACCGGCGCGGACAAGGCGAATGTGTTGACGGCCGTGCTGCAAACCCCGCCCCAACCCGAAAAATACCCCGCCCAACGCATCCAGCCCCGCCACGGCGACCTCGCCTGGTTTGTAGACGATGCGGCCGCAGCTAAACTCAATAATTGAAGATAAACCGCGCATAACCTACAAATGTATCCCTTGACAAATGTAACTACTCTGATTACACTACAGGCATGATCAAAACATTCTGTGATACTGTGTCGAAGGATATATTTCATGGAAGACGGGTACGAAGAATTGATACAAAACTTGCCAAAAAAGCGAGACGACGCATGGAACTCCTGAATGCGGCAACGCGGGTCGAGGAAATGTATTTTCCACCATCAAACCGATTCCATGCCCTGCAAGGATTTCAACCAACCCGTTATGCAATCCGAGTGAACAGCCAATGGCGTATCACTTTTGAATGGCAAGATGGTCACGCCTTTGACGTCTGCTTTGAAGATTATCATTCTTAATTGGTGAAGAGAATTTTTAATCATGTAGGGAATCTCTTGCATTTGAACAGGAGCAAGGGGTTCTGCACTCAAACATTATGATTCCAGAAAACAGACCTACCCATCCCGGCGAATTTATCCGTGAAGATATTTTGGCAGAATTTGGCTTGACACAAGCGCAGTTAGCCGAAAAATTAGGCGTTTCCCGGCGGACAATCAACCAGCTTGTCAACGAAAAGCGGGGAATTACCGCCGACATGGCCCTCCGTCTGGCAAAATTCACCAACACCAGCCCGCAGCTATGGCTAAATTTACAGCAAGCGGTAGATTTGTGGGACGCTTACCACTCGCCCCATCCAACGTCGTTTAACAACATAAAAAGCATCATACCAGCCTGAGTTGCACACTAAATTTGCTGCGCCATACCCATCTCCCGCCATTTCTTGTAAGACACCCGACAGACAAGCACGGCCGTAACCCCCTACCCTATCCCCATGACCGAAATAACCCGCACGCCCCCGGAAACAAGCGCCGCCCTGTCCCACAAATGGCGCACCCTGCTCCTCCTTTCCCTGGCGGAACTGCTGGGGATGGCCGTCTGGTTTTCCGCCTCGGCCGTCGTCCCCATTCTGACCGAAGCTTGGACGCTCAACGACGGCGGCCGCGCCTGGCTCACCATGTCCGTTCAGATTGGTTTCGTCATCGGCGCCGTCGGTTCCGCCATCCTCAATCTGGCTGACCGGCTGCCGGCTCGTTGGTTCTTTGCCGCTTCCGCCATCCTGGCCGGGATCGCCACCATTCTCATCCCCCTTTTAGCCGATGGCTTGACCACCGCTCTCGCCTTGCGCCTGCTCACCGGCATCCTGCTGGCCGGCGTCTACCCTGTGGGCATGAAGCTGATGGCAACCTGGACAAAAAAAGACCGGGGCCTGGGCATTGGGCTGCTGGTCGGCGCTTTAACCATCGGGTCGGCCATGCCCCATTTAATCAACGCTTTTGGCGGCGTAACTGCCTGGCAGCCGGTGATGTTTCTGGCGGGAACGCTGGCCATCACCGGCGGCCTCATTGGCGCTGTTTTTGTGCGGGAAGGGCCGTATGCTGTCCAATCACCCCCGTTCAACTGGAAAGAAGTGGGCCAGCTTATGCGGGAACGCGGCGTTGTGCTGGCAAATCTGGGCTACTTAGGCCACATGTGGGAACTGTACGCCATGTGGGCCTGGATTCCGGTATTCCTCCTGGCGAGTTTTTCGGCGGCGGGGGTTGCGCCGCAGTGGGCCGGCCTGGTCTCCTTTCTGGTGATTGGCATAGGGGGATTGGGCAGTCTGGTTGCCGGGAAGCTGGCGGATCAATACGGCCGTACCCGCATCACCTCCGCCGCCATGGGCATCAGCGGTCTGTGTGCCTTAGGAATTGGCTTTCTCTATGTCGGCAGCCCCATTTTGGTGACGCTGGTCAGCCTGGTGTGGGGCTTCACGGTCGTGGCCGATTCCGCTCAATTTTCCGCAGCCGTCAGCGAACTATCGCCCAAACAGTATATGGGCACGGCGCTGACGCTGCAAACCAGTCTGGGCTTTTTCCTCACCCTGTTCACCATCCGCATTGTGCCGTCGCTGGAAACGGCCGTAGGCTGGCGCTACGCCTTCATCATTCTGGCCCTCGGCCCGGCTGTAGGCATCTGGGCCATGATGAAGCTGCGCCGCTCCCCCGAAGCAGCAAAACTGGCAAACGGCAAAGGATAGCTCCCCTCGTCTTTACACGGTAAAATCCCGTAGGGCGATTTTGTAAATCGCCCAATGAACGATTTGCAAAATCGTTCTACAACACAGGAGCAGCCATGAAACGACGCTTACTTGACTTTGACCCGGTGCTGACGCGGGAAATCAGTTTTAACGAATTAGTCGCCGACTTGACCATTGCGGACTTACGCGAACTGACCAATGACATGATTGATACGATGCTGGATTTAATCGCCGGCTGCGAAGATGCAGATGTGGTCTTTGTGCCCGATGACCCGGACGCAGACGATAGTTACGCCACAGACGACGCCGAGCAGAATATCGCCTGGACGTTAGGCCACGTCATCGTCCACACCACTAGATTTGTTTCATAATAAAACATGCTCTAGGATACAATACCTTCGCCAAATTACGAAGGATTAGGGTCAGGAAGAGGACAATGAATCCTCCCTAACCGTGAAACCCGTTCAAAAATGCGAGCCATTAAAATTGGCTCTGGCTTTTTCGGTAACCATTTTAATGTTTCGGTCAC
>JAJRVV010000037.1 GCA_024277135.1 Chloroflexota bacterium
GACGAGGCAGCAGAAATACAATCTTGCCAATCTGTCAGGTAAGCCTGACTGACCAGGAAACGGATTAACGCGATGCGGCCAGCAAGATTGGTATGTTTTTCCTCTTTCTATTCGATTGGAAAGGTGCGAAATTTAGGCTTAAGTGACTAAAGTTTGTGAGTGAGTAAAGTTAAGCAGAATTTGGGAATCTGTCAACGGACGAATGTGCGCAGAACGTGCGCAGCAGGGTGGCGGGGGAGCGGGCGGCGACGGTGAAGGGGCCGAGGGCGGCGGGCAGCAGGGTGAACTGCACCCCGTTCAACGCCAGCCCGTTTACCTCTACCGCGCCGGACAACACGCCCCAAATCTCCAGAGTACGGCCGTCGCACTCCCCCGCAAATTCCGCGCCGGCCGCCAGCGTGAGCCGTTCTGTGGTGAAGTACCGGTTATGGCACAGCAGTTCCCGACGGACGCCCGCCTCATCCTGGATGATCTGCGGCTGGCACAAGCCGGGGGCCGCCTGATTGAAATTGATGACCGCCATCGCTTTCTCCACATGCAGCGGGCGGGGCGTGCCGTCCGCTCCCACCCGATTCCAATCATACACCCGGTAGGTTGTGTTCGAGTTTTGCTGGATTTCGGCGATGAGCAGGCCGCCCAAAATGGCGTGCAGCGACCCGGCCGGGACGCAGACCACGTCGCCAGCCCGGATGGGGATGCGGTGCAGGCAGGGTTCCAAATTACCGCTCTCGATGCCGGCGCGAAACGTCCCCGGCGTCGTCCCCGGCGCCACTCCCAAAATCACCGCCGCGCCCGGTTCCGCGTCCAGCGCCACCCACATCTCCGTTTTGCCCAACTCGTTTCCTTCATGCGCCAGAGCGTACTCGTCGTCCGGGTGAACCTGGACGGAGAGAGGCTGGCAGGCGTCCAGCAGCTTGATCAGCAATGGGAATTTGCCCCGCGCCAGCGCCCAGGCGTTATGACTGCCGATGAGATCAAGTCCCAGTTGGGCTGTCAGTTGGGTGAGGGTTTGTCCGGCGAACCGGCCGTTGGCCGCCCGCGTCTCCCCGTCAGGATGGGCGGCGATCTCCCAGCTTTCGGCGGTGATCCCCGGCGGCAGGCGGCGGCCCAACCGTTCCAGGCCGCGCCCGCCCCAGAGGTAATGTTTGAGGACGGGGGTAAATGTTAGGGGGTAAAGGGCGTTGTGTGACACAGAGAGTTTAATGTTTGAGGGGGCGTGATCCACTATCAGCGATTTGCAGACCCAGCCAGTTTGATGTCATTTCACGGGCGATTTTCCAATCCAGCGTGTCTTCTTCTTCGCGCATTATAGCCTGGTTGACGGCCGTGTCCGGCGTCTCGACCAGGGATTCCGCCCGCGCCCAGAGGTAGGCGTTAAACTGTTCATAACTCATGCCGTATTGGGCTTGCAGCCGATCCATGGCCTCCTGGTACTGTTGAATCTGGCGCAAAATATAGACGCGCGCCATTTCCGCCACTGCCTTTTCCCGGTTTTCAAACAGCCCGCGTTGCACAAATGGTTCGATAACGGCCGTCACATCATTTGTCATACTCATCGTTTATACTCCTGCCGCCCATTATAACAGATGGCGGGCGCAGAAACCGGATTTCTTCAAGAAATCCGGTTTCTTGGATGCGCGCCGTCTCGCCTTTACAATGATTGTAAATTGCCGCGCGCGATTTTGGTGTGCGGATGATCCGGCCCCAATTTCGCTTCAAGAATCGCCAGCGCCCGTTCGTAATACGGCCGGGCTCCCGCCAACTCCCCCATCGCTTGCAGCAGTGTACCCAGGTTGTTGAGGCTGAGGGCGGTGTCGGGGTGGTCGGCGGCCAACTGCCGGTGCAGGCTGGACATCCGTCCCCGCCGTTGCACCCAGCCAACCAAGTCCAGCGCTTTCTCCGCATAATTCTGCCCTGACAATTCATCCTCCCGGAGGTTTGGAACCTCCGGGAGGGTGATTACTTTCACGTTTCAAAAAAACAACGGCCAGCGGCGGCAAAGTCAACTCGATGGATTGGGGCTGGTCGTGGCAGGGGAGGGGGGCGCTGTCCACGCCGCCCTGGTTGAGTACGCCGCTGCCGCCGTATGCCTCGGCGTCGCTGTTAAGCAGTTCCACGTACCGGCCCGGTTCGGGTACGCCCAGCCGGTAGCCATCGCGCACCACCGGCGTGAAGTTGCAGGCGGCAAGTACCGTCTCGGCCCGGTCGGGCGTGTGCCGGGCAAAGGCGAGGATGCTGCGCTGGCTGTCGCGGAAATCGAGCCAGGTGAAGCCGTCCCAGGAGAAATCGTCGGCGTATAGGGCGGGTTCGGCGCGGTAGAGCCGGTTCAGGTCGCGCATGAAGCGCTGCAAACCGGCGTGTTTCTCGTCCTCCTCCAGCAGCGCCCAATCGAGGCTGCGCTCCTCGCTCCACTCCCGCCATTGGCCGAATTCGCCGCCCATGAACAGCAGTTTTTTGCCGGGATGCGCCCATTGGCAGCCGTAGAGCAGGCGCAGGTTGGCGAATTTCTGCCACAGGTCGCCCGGCATCTTGTCCAACATGCTCTTTTTTAAGTGTACCACCTCGTCATGGGAGAAGGGGAGCATGAATTTCTCGCTGAAGGCGTAGAGCAGGGAGAAGGTGAGTTCGCCCTGGTGGTAGGCGCGGTGGATGGGGTCGTTTTGCATGTAGCGCAGGGTGTCGTGCATCCAGCCCATGTTCCATTTCAGGTCAAAGCCGAGGCCGTCGGGGGCGGGGCGGGTGACGCCGGGCCAGGCGGTGGATTCTTCGGCGATGGTGAGGACGCCGGGGAAGTTTTCATGGACGCGGTCGTTGAATTCGCGGATGAATTGGATGGCTTCGATGTTCTCCCGGCCGCCGTACCGGTTGGGGATCCAATCGCCCGCTTCACGGGAGAAGTCGAGGTAGAGCATGGAGGCGACGGCGTCCACGCGCAGGCCGTCTATGTGGTATTTGTCCAGCCAGAAGAGGGCGTTGCTGATGAGGAATTGGCGGATTTCGTGACGGCCGTAGTTGAAAATCAACGTGCCCCAATCCGGGTGCGCCCCCTGGCGCGGGTCGGCGTGTTCGTACAGGTGTGTGCCGTCAAAGAAGGCCAGCCCATGCTCGTCGCTGGGGAAGTGGGCCGGAACCCAGTCGAGGATGACGCCGATTTCGGCCTGGTGGCAGGCGTCCACGAAGGCCATAAAGTCGTCGGGCGTGCCGTAGCGGCTGGTGGGGGCGAAGTAGCCGGTCACCTGGTAGCCCCAGGAGGCGTCTAACGGGTGTTCGGCCGCCGGCAACAGTTCGATGTGGGTGTACCCCATCTCTTTGACGTAGGGGATGAGTTGGGCGGCCAGTTCGGGGTAGGTGAGCCATTCCCAGCCGTTTTTGCGCCGCCAGGAGCCGAGGTGCAGTTCGTAGATGGCGATGGGGGCGTTGAGGCTGTTCCGTTCTGGCCGCTGCGCCAGCCACGCCGCGTCTTGCCATTGGTATTTGTCAAGGTCCCAGACGATGGAGGCGGTGTTGGGGCGCATTTCGGCGGCAAAGCCTACCGGATCGGCTTTGTTGACGGTGTAATCCTGGGATCGGGTTTTGATTTCGTATTTGTAGATGACGCCTTCGTTCAGGCCGGGCAAAAACAGTTCCCAAATGCCGCTGTTGTGGTGGAAACGCATGGGGCAGCGACGGCCGTCCCACTGGTTGAAATCGCCGGCCACGCTGACGCGCAGCGCGCCGGGCGCCCAGACGGCGAACAAGACGCCGTCAACCCCGTTGATTTCAGTCAAGTGCGCTCCCAACTTCTGGTAAATGTGCAAATGGGTGCCTTCGGCCAGCAAGTACTCGTCAAAATCAGAAAGCTGGGGCGGAAAGGCGTAAGGGTCTTCGTGTAGCAGTGTTTGGCCGGTGTTGTAAGTGATCTGAAGCTGGTATGGGGCGCGTTCAGACAGAAATCCGGTGAAGAATCCGTTAGGGTGCTGTTGGGTCATGGGGATGGTTTGGTTATGCGTAAGAAGGGCGACAGAGACGGCCGTCGGCCAAAAAACGCGCACTTCAACAGCGTCACCACCCGGATGCGGTCCCAGCACGGCGAATGGGTCGCCATGATATCCGTTGACAATCGCGTCAATTTCTTCCGGCAAAAGAACAGATTGGTTCATTAGCCTTATTTTGTCAGACTGTCCCAATTTGGCAAATTTTCTCTATTAGATTATACTTAAGCTAATATAGCTTATCTTAAGTATAAATAAATAAACAACCGCCACAACCGCCTGCCCCGCACAGGAATTAGCCTTATGCGACGCTTTTGGTAAGATGACAGCAATATATGATTACGAGAGGGGCTTACCATGAAAACCTACTTCATCACAATTGCCGGAAATATCGGCGTGGGTAAATCCACGCTGACCACCCTATTGGCGCAAAAACTAGGCTGGACGCCGTACCTGGAAGGAGTCGCCGAGAATCCGTACCTGAGCGACTTTTACGATGACATGGCCCGCTGGAGCTTTCATTCGCAGGTGTTTTTCCTGTCGCAGCGGTTGCAGCAGCACAAGCAATTGCTGGCAAACGGCCGTTCCGTCATCCAGGATCGCAGCGTGTACGAAGATGCCGAAATCTTTGCCCGCAATCTTTTTCTGCAAGAAAACATGTCGCAGCGAGATTGGTACACCTACGTCACCCTGTACCGCACCCTGACCGAACTGCTCCCCCCGCCCCACCTGGTGGTTTACCTGCGGGCGTCCGTGGAAACCATCCGCCGCCGCATCTCCCGCCGGGGGCGCACCTACGAGCAGACGATTGCCGATGGGTATTTGAGGCAATTAAACGTGCTATACGAGGAATGGACGTCGAATTTCAAGCTGTGTCCGGTGCTGACAATTGAGACGGACAACCTGGATTACGTCCAATATGACGAGCACCTGGGTTTGATCACCGAGCGCATCCAGCAACGACTGCACGGCCGTGATTTCTTGACGCTGGGTGAATAATTGAGGAGGTTGGAGACTGGAGATTGGAGATTCACCTCAGTCTCCAGTCTCCAATTAAGGCAATGGGACATCAACGACTGCTCCCCATCTCGCAACGGCCGTTGCCCGCCGCCACTGCCTGGTTAGACGAGACCAGCTTCTTATTGGAAGCGGGCATCGGCAGTCTGCGAACGGAAACGACCTATCGCAGCGGCCTGCGCTTGCTGGCTGATTGGCTGCAACATTTCGGCAAAGCGGGCTACAGTGTGGCTGATTCATGGCCGTTGTTCCCCGCCGGATTGACGACGGCAGTCATCCTGGAATTCCGCAACTGGCTGCTGGCAAACCGCGCCCGCTCCACCGCCGCCACGTACACCGCCGCCATTCTCAGCTACCTCACCTACCTGGACGGCCGTGACTTGCTGCCAACGACAGTGCAATTGGGCAAACTGCAACGGCAAATCGCCCGGCGCAAAGTGGAGCAAAACATCGCCAGCGGCGTCATTGATCTGGATCAGGCGCGAGCGGACATCCCCCGCATCGTCACTTACTACGACGCGCTGCCCCTGCCCCCGGAAAATGACAAGTACAATCGGCGGCTGTCGTTGCTGCGGGATCGGGCGCTGGCACACACCTTGTACGCCACCGCCGCCCGTATTTCGGAGGTGGTTTCTATCAATCGCAGCAACATCGGCTACGGCCGTGCCGCCACCGGAACCATCGTGGGCAAAGGGAACAAACCGCGCACCATCCATTTGCGCGACTACGCCCAAAGCGCCATCCGCGTTTACCTGGCTGAGCGCACAGATGGCAATCCAGCGCTGTTTGTTTCCCACAGCCGCAATGCCAACAACGCCCGACTCTCCGCCACCTCCGCCCATAACATCGTCAAGAAAGCGGTCAAGGCGTTGGGCTTGCATCCCAGCCTGTCGGCTCATGATTTCCGCCATTTCCGCGCCACCCAGCTATTGCGTCAGGGCGTGCCGCTGGAAGTGGTGCAGGAGTATTTAGGCCACGCCGACATTTCTACCACGCGCGGTATTTATGCACCGGTTCTGGGCGTTGGCATTATCTCTGACTGGCTGGATAATTTGGATGTGTCGCCCGCCGAAGCCCTGCTCCCATAAAAAAAGCCCGGCTTTTGTGCCGAGCTTCCATTTCACAGTTTTCCTCAATTGTTCGGGTTGATTTCTCAAGCAATCGCCAATTCTGCCGCAGATTGACGCAAGGCTTCAGCCCGATCCGTGTTCTCCCAGGGCGCATCGATATCATCCCGGCCGAAGTGACCGTAAGCGGCCGTAGCCCGGTAAATGGGTCGGCGCAAGTCCAGGTCGCGGATGATGGCGCCGGGGCGCAGGTCGAAATGCTCATCAATGAGGTTGACTAATTGTTCGGCAGTGAGGTCGCTGGTGCCAAAGGTTTCCACGTTGATGGATAACGGCCGTGCCACCCCAATCGCGTAAGCCACTTGCACCTCGCACCGATCCGCCAATCCGGCGGCGACGATGTTTTTGGCTACCCAACGCGCCGCATACGCCGCGCTGCGGTCTACTTTGGTGCAATCCTTGCCGCTGAACGCGCCGCCGCCGTGCCGTCCCATGCCGCCATAAGTATCCACGATGATTTTACGGCCGGTCAGCCCGGCGTCGCCCATCGGCCCGCCAATGACAAAACGGCCGGTGGGATTAACAAACACGCGCACTTCGTCATCAATCAAATCGCGGGGGATGACGGGGCGCATCACGTGTTCGATGATGCCCTGGCGAATGGTGTCGTTGTCCACGTCCGGCGCGTGCTGCGTGCTGACTAACACTGTGTGGACGCGCTTCGGTTTGCCGTAGCTGTACTCCACCGTCACCTGCGCTTTGCCGTCCGGGCGCACCCAGGGCAATGTGCCGTCGCGCCGCACCTGCGCCAGCCGCCGGGTGAGATTGTGCGCCAGATGAATGGGCATGGGCATGAGGGCATCTGTCTCGTTACAGGCGTAGCCGAACATCATCCCCTGATCGCCGGCGCCGATGGCCTCCAGCGCCGCTTCCTCGTCGCCGTTTTTACGGTACTCCAGCGCCCGATCCACGCCCTGGGCGATGTCGGGGCTTTGGCTGGCGATGGCAGACAAGACGCCGCAGGTGTTACCGTCAAACCCTTTGTCGCTGCTGTCAAAACCGATCGCTTTCACCACCTGGCGCACAATGTCGTCAATGTTGACAAAGGCGGTGGTGGTGACTTCGCCCATCACGTTGACGAAACCGGTTTTGACGGCCGTTTCGCAGGCCACGCGGGCGTATGGGTCTTGTGTCAGTATCGCATCCAAAATGGCGTCGCTGATCTGGTCGCACATCTTGTCGGGATGCCCTTCTGTCACCGATTCCGAGGTGAACAGCAGGCTTGGGGCATTCATAAATGTCGTCATGATTCAAAAAACCTCCAGGTTATTCATATGAGGATAGAGGATACCGGGCGTTAATTACAAACAGCCTTGCTAATTCCGGATCGCCGCACACCCTCGCCATAATTGACAACAAAAAAGCCTCCTGATTAGCAGGGGGCTTCGGTTATTTGGCATTCCCTTATCTCCCAGCTCAATTTGCTGACGGAATTAGCACCTTCCCCTCATTGGGGGGGTTGCTGCAGTTTCAACGGGCCGGTCCCTCCACTGCTCCTGATAAGACATCAATTATATAATTGTTCGAATTCTGCCCAAAGTATAAGCCCGCTGCAACCGGGTGTCAAATATCGCAAAAAATTCGGGTGGCGGGTGGCGGGTGGCGAGTGGGCTAGTCTGGGCTAGTCCCACTTTTCCGGCGGTTCCGGCATCCCCAGGATGTGATAACCAGCGTCCACGTAAACGACTTCGCCGGTGACGCCGCTGCCCAAATCGCTGCATAGCCAGAGGGCGGTGTTGCCCACTTCCCTTTGATCAACGTTGCGCCGCAGCGGGTTGCGCTCTTCCGAATAGCGCAGCATTTTGCGGAAGCCGGAGACGCCGGCTGCGGCCAACGTTTTGATGGGGCCAGCGGAGATGGCGTTGACGCGGATGCCCTGCGGCCCCAGATCGGCGGCCAGGTAGCGGGTGCTGGCTTCCAAAGCTGCTTTGGCCACGCCCATGACGTTGTAATGAGGAACCACTTTCTCCGCGCCGTAATAGGTCATGCTGATGATGCTGCCGCCATCCGGCATGAGTGGGGCGGCCCGCCGCGCCAACGCCACCAGGCTGTAGGCGCTGATGTCGAGGGCGGTTTTGAAGCCTTCCCGGCTGGTATCCACAAAACGCCCTTCCAAATCTTCCCGCAACGCATAGCCGATGGAGTGAACCAGGATGTCAATCTGGCCGAAATGGTCGGCCGCTTTTTGGAAGACGGCGTCGGTTTCTTCGTCGGAGGATACGTCGCATTTTTCCACGAATCCGACGCCGATTTGCTGGGCTAACGGCCGTACTCGACGCTCTAGTTGGGGGATGCCATAACTAAAGCCAAGCTCGGCCCCATGCTCGTGAAAAGCCTGGGCGATGCCCCAGGCGATGGAACGTTTGTTGGCGATGCCAAAGATGAGCGCTTTTTTGCCTTCAAGAAGTTTCATGCAGGTCTCCAAATGTTAGCGTACTCAGTAACGAGAAATCGGATGTCTATGAAACATACGGATTACCGCGCAGCCAATAACGCCAGGGTATGGAATACCATGGTTCGGGCGTTTGTCCCAGGCCGATGCGCGGCCCGGCGGCGATTTGCTCCGACGGCGGCGGCGCGTCTTCCAACCATATAACCCCGTCTGGCTGGCAAAGGTTCGCGCCGTTCAGGGATTTGTCAATTGCCAACGCTTGCGCTAACTTGGCTGGGCCGTTTGTCCACTCTCGTCGGGAACGGCCGTTCCGGTTTTGAGCCATCAAATCAACGCCGGTCAACGGTTCCAGGGCGCGGATGAGAACGGCGTTGGCCTGTCCCTCTTGCCCGGTGACGATGTTGAACATCCAGTGCATGCCGTAAGTGAAATACACGTAGGCGAACCCGGCGGAACCAAACATGACGGCCGTGCGCGGCGTGGGGCGGCCGTCATTGGCCCGGTCGCCGTGGCAGGCCAAATCGGGTTCGTCGGCGTCGCAGTAGGCTTCGGTTTCCACAATACGGCCGCAGATGAGACGGCCGTCGAACCGGCGCGCCAACAGTTTGCCCAACAAATCTTGAGCCACCTGCCGCGCCGGGCGGGCATAAAATGCATAAGGCAATCGTTTCATTTTGTGAGAACGGCCGGCAGCCAGATGATAAATTGACTCCCCTGCCCCACCTGGCTGTTTACGCTGATACGGCCGTTGTACCGCGTGACAATCTCCTGACAAATGGCCAGCCCCAAACCAGTGCCGGGAACGCCCAACTCCTGCGTTACTGTCCCTCGAAAAAAGCGGCTAAACAGATTGTCTACTTCATCTTCAGGAATGCCAGGGCCGGTGTCGGAAACTATAATTTGAAGGCCGGAACGGCCGTCTTTCGGAGCAGATCGAGTCGCCAAAATCACCGTGCCGCCGCTGGGCGTGTAGGCAAAGGCATTGCCCAGTAAGTTTGTGAGCAGTTGATCTAGATGATTCTCGGCAATGCGGGCCAGAGGCAGGTTGTCCGGTATTTCTAATCGGAATAGAATGTTTTTGGTCGAGGCTTTGGCAGAGAACAAGTTGAATTGGCGTTGGATACTGTGTTTTACATCGGTTACGGCCGTGCCATCCGGCGGCTCTTCCGTATCCAGACGGGATAAATCCAGCAAATCTTCAATTAAACTAGCCAGCCGATCCGTTTCATGGTTCAGCACATGCAAATATTGCGCTTTCTTCTCCGGTTTTCCCTTTTCCAGCAGCGTCAAATACATCTTGACACCGGTCAACGGCGTTCGCAGTTCATGGGACACGGTGGAAACAAATTTTGACTTAAGGCGATCCAGCTCTTTGAGTCGGGTGATGTTTGATTGAGTGCTGACATATCCGGTTATCTCGCCCTGGGCATTCAGCAAGGGGGTGATCGTGGCCGCCACTTCGTACAAATTGCCGTCTTTTCGTCGATTGACGAACTCTCCCGACCAACGCTGCCCGGCGTGAATTGTGGACATCATCTCCTCAAATATCGTGGGTGGGGTATGTTCAGTGCTCAAGAGGGATAGTGTGCAGCCCAAAAGCTCTTGCCGTGAGTATCCGCTTTGTTGTTCAAAGGCAGGGTTGACATACAGAATTCTGATGTCTGCATCGGTCATCAGGATGGCCTCCCCGGCGCTTTCCAAAATCTCCAATGTGCGATCTCTCTCAACTTCTAATTCGGCCGTGCGCGCCGCCACCTGTTCAGCTAGATCGGCGGCATGGAGATGCAATTCCCAATACAAGCTGGCCCGTTCAAACGCCAGCGCCACTTGCGCCGCTAACGTACTTAGGAAACGGGCGTCGTTGTCGGTGAAGGCATTGAGGCGGGAACTTTCGACATTGATAACGCCCACCACTTTTTCTTGCACCTTGAAGGGGACGGCAATTTCCGAGCGGGTCTCGCTAACAGCCGAAAAATACAACTCCTCTTGGGAAACATCGCCGGTAATGAATGGCTTTCCCGATTGGACAACCAGACCAGTCACAGAGCGAGTCGGAATTTCCATGTCATGCAACTCATCCGCAATGCCATGATAAGAAGCGTGAGGGGTCATAACGCCCGTCTCTTAGTCCACCAAAACAAAGCCGAACATTTCCGGATAAAGCGAGTTGGCGATGGTTTCGGTGGCGATACGGAGCAATTCATCCACATCAATGGCCGAGGCGGTGGCCATTGCCACCCGGTGCAAAATGGCTAATTCATCGGCGCGAAGGCGGGTCTCTTCATACAACCGGGCATTGGCGATGGCGACGGCCGCCTGGTTGGCAAAAGCGGCCACGAGACGGCCGTCCTCCTCCGTGAAGGCATTTGACCGCGCCCCATCCACATTCAAGACGCCAATGGTTTCTCCCTTCACTTGCAGCAGCGCCCCAATCCAGGAGCGGATATATTCTGCTGGCGGCACATTGACCCACCGCTTATCCTTCCAGGTATCAGGGATCACAGTGACGACAGCATCTCCGGAAATTTTATCGAGAGCGGTTGTGCCCAAACTATTTACCGTTTGGCGGGCTAACTCAAAGTCGGGGAAACCCCGCCCCGCCACCAAGTCAACCTTACGACTGCCAGAGTTAAACAATTGAATCGAGACTGAATCATACGTCACCACCTCCGCCAACAAATCAAAAATTCGTTCATATACCGCGTGAAGACTCATACTGGTGGTAAGCAGCGAACCAACCTGTTGTAAAGTTTGAGAGAGTTTGAGTTGTTGTTTGGCGTCTTCAAACAGCCACGCATTCTCTATGGAAATGGCAATATGCTGAGCTAATGTTTCGATGATTTGCAGGTCGTTGGGCGTGAAGTAATCAGTTTCCCGGCTGTCTATCATTAACGCCCCCATCATTTGATCGCGGCTGACGAGCGGCACAGCCAGGAAGGAGCGGACGTGTTCGGCGCCAGGAATCCAAATCCAGCCGGATAACTGGCGCACATCCCCGGAAATGAATGGCTGGAGATCACGGGACATTTGCGCTAGGATGGGGCTTCCCACCAGCAAGTTTTGGACGGCCTGAGTTGTCATTTCGGGGTCAGAAAAACCGATGCCGGCGATGAATTCAATGTGGTCTCCGGAAGGGTTGAGGTAAATGGAGCTGCTGTCGAAGGTGAAAACTTGTTTTAGTTGATGCAGGCTGATACGCAAAATCTCTTGTTGATTGAGGGTGGCGCCGATGTTTCGGGCGAATTGGTGCAGCAGTGTGCGGGTTTTACTCTCGGTGACATCATGTTTGACGCCGATGATGGGGATTTCGGGATCGGGGGTGGGCAAGGCGATCTCGTGAATCCAGATGAGACGGCCGTTCCCAGTGATAACCCGGTACTCGATTTGGTACGGCCGCCTATCCGCCATGTGGGTGCGGCAATGGTCGATCACCCAAACTCGGTCATCGGGGTGGAGACAGCTTTGCCAGAAATAGGGCTGTTCCTGCCATACAGCCGCGGGATAACCGAGCAGTTCCTCAATTTCTAGCGAGGCGCGCAGGTAACGGCCGTCCATATCCGCAGACCAGAGAATCCCCCCCATCGCTGACAACAAATTGTCCAGCAGGGGGCGGAGCACATCTTCGCTCAAATCAGTTACAAATTCATCCATCATCACGATTCGATAGAAATTCCAGCAAAAGTTGATTGACCCGCTGCGGCGCATCATGCTGCACCCAATGGGTCGCTTCCTCGATAAATATGAGACGGCCGTCATCGCACAAATCAATGCTGGGCTGCGCCATCTCCTGGCCCAGAGCGATATCATGCCGTCCCCAAATCATTAGCGTTGGCGTTGAAATGCGGGGACTGGGCAACTGTTGCGGCGGCGACTGTAAAATTGCCCGATACCAGTTAATCATGCCTGTAACCGCCTCTGGCTGCGCCCACGCCTGCTGACAGCCGGCCAACTCTTCCTCGGTAAACGTTGTGGGCCGACTGCTGCTTTTCATCAACCGCATTCCGCCGGCCCAATTTCTCCAACGCAGGGACAGTTCCGGCAGCCAGGGCAGTTGGAAAAAGAGGATGTACCAGCTTTTACGCATCTGTGTCAAACTGCGACGGGTGTAATGGCGCATAACGGCATGATGCGGCACATTCAGAATGCCGATTTTGTGCAATCGTTCCGGGTATTTATTGGCCGTCCACCAAGTCACGGCCGCCCCCCAATCATGGCCCACCAGCAGTGTCTTTTCTTCACCGGCGGCGTCAATCAACCCCACCACATCGGCCGCCAACTCATCCAGGCTGTACGCGGCAATCCCCTTAGGCTTATCGCTCAGATTATACCCGCGCTGGTCTGGAACCCACACTCGAAACCCGGCCTCCACAAACGCATCAATCTGATGTTGCCAACTTCGCCAATATTCGGGGAATCCATGCAGCAAAATCAACAACGGCCCATCGGCGGGGCCGGCCTGTGTCACATGCAATCGAATGCCATTTGTTTCGACAAATTCATGTTTCAAGGAGGTTTTGATCATATCCCCTAATCATAAGCCAACATGACGTAAATGCAACAGCCCAAAAGTCGTGCTAACTTTGGCTTTGCGCGTTAAAATTCCCGCATCATTTCTAACTACCAAGACCTGCCAGGTTTGCCAGAGTCAAAACCTGGCAGGTCTCCATCTGGAGCCTGAACAAATGAAAACACAAAAGCCACGAACACGATGGATACCGGTTCTGGTCGGATTCGCTCTGATTTCCGGCCTGTTTTATAAATTTGGCGAGCGTTGGCTGCGGGCGCTGCTGCTGTACCTGTCTACGGCCGTCTGGGCGCGCCAGCTTATCAGCCAATTGCCTCTGGCCTGGCAGGTTGCTGGCCGTTTCGTCGCCGGAGAAGATATTGACGCCGCTCTGCAAACCGCCCGAACCCTAAACGGCAAAGGAATGCGGGTGACGATGGATTTCCTGGGCGAAAGCGTTACTTCCACCCAGGGCGCCTTTGCCGCCCGCGATGAAATTTTGCAGCTGCTGGATCGTATCCACGAATCCGGCGTGAACGCCAACGTCTCCGTCAAGCTGACTCAGTTAGGGCTGAAAATAGATGAGGCGCTGGCGCTGGATAATGTGCGGCAGCTGCTCATCCGCGCTCAGCAGTACCATAACAAAGTGCGAATTGACATGGAAGAAAGCGACGTGACCGAAGCCACCCTGCAGATTTATCGCGCGCTACGGGACGAGTATGGGTTTGGGCATGATGTGGGCATCGTCATCCAATCTTACCTGTATCGGAGCGAAGAGGATGTGCGCCAGTTGGTAGAGGATGGGGCGTGGGTACGATTGTGCAAAGGGGCGTACATGGAACCGCCAGAGGCGGCCTACCCAGAAAAAGGGAAAACGGATGCCAGCTACGTGAAACTGATGCAGATGATGCTGGCGGCGGCAGCCCGCCAAAAAGGGGTGTACCTAGGCGTCGCCACACATGATGATAAAATGATTACCGCCACCAAACATTTTGTGGCTGATCAGAACATTGACCCGGATGCGTTTGAGTTCCAGATGTTGTACGGTATTCGTCGGGATTTGCAACAAACGTTGGTAGATGAAGGGTATCGGGTGCGGATTTATGTGCCATACGGCACGGCCTGGTATCCGTATTTTGTGCGCCGGTTAGCAGAACGGCCGGCCAATTTGTGGTTTTTTATCAGCAATTTATTGAGGAGATAGAGATAGAGCGAGAGCAAGAGCTAGAGGGGGATAGCCAACCCTCTAGCTCTTGCTCTCGCTCTGTACTCGAATTTAGTTATGGTTCGTATCGAAGAATCCCGTTTGATTTCAGGTGTTTTTATCGCGCATTTACGGCCGTTCGGCGATGCCAGAGGTCGTTTTATCGAAACATTTCGCAAAGAATGGTTCCCTCAGCGAAGTTGGGACACCATTCAAACCAACCGCTCCGATTCAGCGGCCGGGGTGCTGCGCGGTCTCCATTATCATCATCATCAGGTGGATTACTGGTATGTGGTACACGGCCGTCTGCGGGCGGGGATGGTGGATTTACGGCCGTCTTCCCCCACCTATATGGCAGCCCAAACCCTGGAAATGGGGGGCGACAATCAAATTGGCGTATTCTTGCCGGAGGGGGTAGCGCACGGCTTTTACGCACTAACAGATATTACCCTGACCTACATTGTGGACAACTACTACAACAACGGCGCCGATGAAAACGGGGTGGCTTGGAATGATCCGGAACTTAATTTGGACTGGAAATTAACGGGAACGCCCATCATTTCTGGGCGAGACTCAGCCAATTTACAATTGAAGGATATACCAAGAGAAAAACTTCCCAAGTAAACGTCTAAAATCCGCTTGCAACTGGAAACCTCGCCCGAAAGACCGTCCCTGCGCCAACCTCGCTCTGTACCTCAATCTCGCCTTTGTGCAGATCAACAATCTCCTTGACGATCCCCAACCCCAGACCAGTGCCAGGAATGTTTGACTGGCTGGCTCGTTGACCACGATAAAATCGCTCGAAGATATGGGGGCGGTCTTCAGGCTCAATGCCCATACCTGTGTCCTCAACTTGCAGGCAAACCTGATCGCCGTCTAGATAGGTACTTACCTGGATGTTCCCTACCGGTGTGTAATTGAGGGCATTGGACACCAGGTTGGTAACGACCTGAATTAGTTGGTTGCGCTCCCCCTGAATTAGAGGCAGGTCAGCGCCAGACTCAAAAGTAAAGCGTAAGTTGGCTGCTTCGACTCGGGGCTGATGGGCAGCGACAACTTGCCCCACCACTTCATTAAAATCCACCGGGACCATTTCCACCCCCGCACCCTTGGCTATTTCCAATCGCGACAAATCTAAAATGTCCTCGATAAGCTGTTGTAGCCGATCCGTTTCCTCCTTGAGGACGCGAATGTACCTGGCGCGCCGCTCAGTTTTGCCGCGCTCTAATAGGTCAAGGTATATCACCAGATTGGTGATTGGCGTGCGTAGTTCGTGGGAAACATCGGAGACAAATTTAGACTTGAGCCGATCCAGTTCCTTGAGCTGCTCGTTGGCCGCAGCCAGTTCGCGCGTGCGTTCGGTCACGCGCTGTTCCAAGGTGGCCGCATGGCTGCGAAGCTGGTCATACAGCTTCGCATTTTCAATGGCGATGGCAGCCTGGGCGGCAAAACCTAACACCAGACGGGCATGTTCCTCAGCATAAAAGCCAACTTCTTGTTTGTCCAGAGCCAACATCCCAATAAGTTGGGCGCCGAAAAGCAGCGGCACGCCTAACCAGGAGCGGGTACCCGCCTGATTGTGGGGAGCAATAGAGAAGTCACCGTAGATAGCCGGCGCATCATCCACAATCAAAGGTTCCCGCGCGCGCACGACTTCCCGGTTAGGACTGTCGCCGGCCGTCAGGTCAAAGCTCACGCCCAAAAGTTCCTCCAGATTGGGGAACCCGTGGCCACCGATGATCTCCAGTTGGTCTTCCTTAAGTTGCTGCACTGAAGCGCTGTCGTAAGGCACTACTTGCTGTAGTTCACTCAGAATCAGCTCAAAAACTTGGGGTAGGTCTACTGTCCGGCTCAGGGCCTGGGTAGCTGCCTGAAGTCTTTCAGCTTGTTGGCGAGCGGCGCGCTCGGCCGTGAACATCCGGGCGTTTTCAATGGCGATGGCGGCCTGGGCGGCAAAGCCCAACGCCAGATGCGCTTGTTCCTGGGTGTAAAAGCCAACCTCCTGATTATCGAGAGCCAACATCCCGATCAACTGGTCGCCGAAAAGCAAAGGCACTCCCATCCAGGAACGGATACCGGCCTGGACGTGGGGGGAAACGGAGAAGTTACTGTAGATAGCCGGCGCATCATCCACGATGAAGATGTCCCGTGTACGAATGACCTCCCGGTTGGGATTGTTGCCTGTCGTCAGATCGAATCGGATGCCTAGAAGTTCTTCCATGTTGGGGAATCCGCGGCCGCCGATAATCTCCAATTGATCTCCGTTAAGTTGCTGCACCGAAGCGCTGTCGTAAGGTACCACTTGCTGCAATTCAGTCAGGATCAACTTGAAGACTTGCGGCAAGTCCACCGTCCTGCTCAAGGCCTGGGTAGCTGCCCGGAGTCTTTCGGCTTGCTTGCGGGCGGCTCGTTCGGCCTCAAATAGCCGGGAGCTCTCAACCGCTTCGGCCAATAGATTGGCGACAGCTTGTAGAAAATGTACGTCGTCGTCGGTGAACGGCCGTTGTTGCGTCGTATGCGCCCCCAGGACGCCAAAAGGGTGCTCCTGACCGGCGATGATGACGCTCATGCCGCTGACTACGCCGTGATCTTGAAGCAGCGCCGGACCGCTGAAACGCGTTTCTGAGCGCAAGTCCTCCACGATCACCGGCATGCTGGAAAGCAAGGTATAGCCAGCTTGAGAATCGGTGTCAGTGCCCACTGTCGCCTGGCACACGAGCCCGTCCCGCCAACCCACGCCTGCTCGCAGGAGCATGGCGCTGCCGTCGGGAAGCAGTTCCAACACCTTGACATACTCGACTGCAAGCGTTTGGCTCATGCGGACAACCACCTCATCCATAAACAGAGTAAGGTCGTTGGTTGCCAACGCCATCTGCCCCAGTTCGGCCACCACTGCCTGCTGGCGAGCGTGGGTTCTAAGCGCGTCTTCGGCCTGCCGATGCTCGGCTAAATGTGTATATCGTTCTATCTCCAGGCCAATGCGTTGCCCTAATATCCGAAGAAGATCCTTGTCCACCTCGGAGAAATCGTGAGGCTTATCATCAAGCAAGCAGGTGACAGCAACAACGTTGCCGTCACTATCGAGCGCTGGAAACCCACAGTAAGAAAAAGCATTGTATGTCTTCAAAAACTCCGCTTTTGGAAATCTCTCCGCCACATGGTCGTACACCTTAATGTTTTTGTTCGTTACCACGGTGGCGCAGGGGGTAATATCAAGGGGAACACGGCCGGCATCGGTTATCACATCTTCCTCGACATAAACGCTCAAAAAGTAGAGATCCTCATCGCGTATTTCCGACAAGCACACAACGCCTACATCAAGCAATTCACCGATCATGCGGGCAATATGGTTAAATACCTCGACCGGATCGCCGGCGAGGGTCATGCTGAGTTCTGACAACCTTTGTAGACGTTTGAGTTGTTCGGCCGCTTGCTGCTCTAGCTGCTTGCGTGCGGTTATGTCTTGCTTAATAGTGATGAAATGGGTGACCTCGCTGCCTGTGGCTCGAACAGGGGTAATGGTTTGCTCCTCAATATAAAGGCTGTTATCTTTGCGCCGATTTGTCATCTCGCCGTGCCAGACCTGTCCAGAAAGGATTGTATCCCAAAGATTTTTGTAAAAGGATTGAGGCTCTTGCCTGTCCGACCTCAGAATGCGCAGAGTTTGGCCAAGGATATCTTCGAAAGTGTAGCCGGTCAGATGGGTAAAGGCCGGGTTAACCCATCTGACGACACCTTTGCGGTCGGTGATGACAATCCCATTCGCCGCAGCTTCCAGGGCAGTAGATTGCAACCTGAGTTGCTCTTCCACCCGCACTCGCTCGGTGATGTCGCGTGAGACGCCTGAGATGGCAACCACCTCGCCGGCTACATCGAAGATCGGGCTGAGGGAGATAGAATACCAGAAATCTCCCAGCGCGTTGATTGAGCGCCGCTCAAAGCGAGTCGGCTGGCCGGTCTCGAACACCTGCGCGTATTGCGCTTCGTAGAAAGCGGCTTCCTCCGGTGGATAGAAATCGCGGATGGTCTTGCCCACGAAATCTGCTTCAGCCCAACCAAAGCGACGCAGGGCGCTGGCATTGAGGGTGGTGTATCGGCCGTCTCTATCCAGGGAATAGATGGTGTCCTCGGCTGAATTAACCAGGGCGCGATAGCGTGCTTCAGAAGTTTGAAGCGCCTCAGTTATTTGCTGCAACGAGTGGAAAATGCGTGGGATTAACAGCACCCCGGCCAATATTAGCATGGCGATTAACAAGGCAATGGATTCAGCTACCGGCCCTTTGACTATGGCCGCTACCTGCGGTGCGAAAAAGCCCACAAAGGTCACGATCCGCCGGGCGGCCATCAAAGTCAAAGCAACTGCGATCAGTAACCAGGCATGGCCGACTCCGCTAATTTTGCGGTTCAACCGCAGCGCGAAGACAGCCGCCGTTAATTGCAGCATGATGGAAACAGCTAAGATGGTTAGGGTGAATTCGTTCATTGTCAAATCCACTTTCTTTTATCTAACCTGCCAACCGCTCCCACAAGGGCGGTCCCAAAACTAACAGCCCTACCAGCGCCGCCCCCAAAGCTCCTACCAGCACGGCCGCCGCCGCCGCATCTTTCGCCACTTTCGCTAGCGGGTGCGGATCGGGCATCACCATGTCCACCACCGCTTCTAAAGCCGTATTCATGAACTCCGCCATCCAAACGACCATCATCGCCAGGATGAGAATCGCCCAATCCTGCCGGGGAATACCCAACCAGAAGCCCAGCGCAAACACGGCCGCGCTGAATATGGCATGAATCCAGGCGTTGTGCTGAGTACGAATGACGTACCACCACCCTTCAAATGCATATTTGAAGCTGCGGGCGCGGCTGTGCAGTTCGGCCCGGCTTTTTTCTTTGATTTCATGTTTCGGTGGCAAAGACATGGGGCAATCCTAGTTGGGTCATCACGGCCGTTTGCGCCGCCCACATTTCTCTTTTCTCTATTTTATCAACGTGATCAAGGCCAAGTAGATGAAGCGTGCCATGAACGGCCAACAATTGCAACTCGGCCAAAAGGGAATGGCCGGCTTTCGCCGCCTGCCGCCGGGCGGTAGGAACCGAGATGATGACATCGCCCAGGTAAAGCGGGCCATCTGCCATGCCCGGCATCGGCTCTCCGGCGGCGAAGCTGAGGACATCGGTCGCTTTATCCTGGCCGCGATAAGTGAAATTAAGCTGCTGGATAACCTCATCATCGGTCAGGGCTACAGTCATGACGACGGGGACGGCCGCTTGTTGCAGACGCAGTGTGATGGAAACGGCCGTCACTATTTTTTCTACCAGCGTCGCCTCTGGTTCTGAAATCGGCGTCTCAATCCGAACCTCAATTTCAAAATCAATCATGAGGTTTCGGGTTCGGGGGTAGGCAGGGATTCTTCGGCCAAATTGGATACAGGCGGAGGAACGGTGGGTACGGCCGTTTCCGTGACAGATGGCGCCAATTCTGTCCCGTTCGCCGCTTCAGGGTCAACCAAAGCTTCATTACCTGGATATTTTACGCGCACATGGAAACGCCCCTTCAGCGTTTCGATGAATGAGGCTCGGATGTGTTTGATGTCTCCCAGCGTTAACCCGGAATCATCCAACTGACCATCCGTCAAGTCCTCATCCACGATACTGTTCACCAGCTTCTCGATCCCTTTCACCGTGTCTGGCCGCAAGGCGCTGGAGGTGGCTTCGATGGCGTCGGCCAGCATGACGATGCCCGACTCGCGGCTGCGGGGACGGGGGCCAGGATGACAGAATTGAGTGATGTCAACGGCCGTTTCCCCCTCCTCCTCAGCCATCGCCAACGCTTTCCGATAAAAAGATTTCACCACGCGCTGGCCGTGATGTTCGGCAATAAAATCCCGCACCCGATCTGGCAGCCGGTACCGTTTAGCCAGTTCCACCCCATCGGCCACATGGCTGAGAATGATGCGGGCGCTGCTTTCCGGGTCTAAGGCATCGTGCGGATTGCTGTCTCCTTCCTGATTTTCGGTGAAAAAGGCAGGTCGTTTCATCTTGCCGATGTCATGGTAAAACGCACCCACCCGCACCAACGCGCCATTGGCCTGCACTCGTTCGGCCGCTTGTTCGGCCAAATTGGCTACCATGATGCTGTGGTGATATGTGCCCGGCGCTTTGCGCAAAAGTTCCTTGAGTAAAGGATGATCCAGGCGGGAAAGCTCTTGCAGTTGCAAGGTGGTGGTCAGACCAAAGATGCTGCCCATGATGAAAAACCCCACCATGGTCAAAGCCGCCGACAAAATGCCATTCCCCAGGCCATATAAAACCAATTGCAGAATTTCCACAACATCAACGGCCACTGGCAAACGGAAAGTGATGATGACGACGATGTGACCCAGCGCCGCAATTAACCCGGCGCGGAAAAAGGCGTTCACACGCTGGGTATAGGCGTTTTGCAAAAGCATGAGCGCCAACACGCCGCCCCCGGCAATGTAAACGGTCAGTTCCAGCGAACCGCCGCTGGTAAAACCCACCAGGGTAGCGACGATGATGGTGGCCAACATACTCAACCGCACGTCAAAAATGACGGCTAACAGCATAGACATAGCCGCAATTGGGAACCAGTAAAGCAAGGTGACGGAGACGCCGCCCATCAATCGGCCAATGAGTGTGAATATGAGCACGATGATGGCCAGGGATGTCAGGTAACGGCCGTTACCCCGACGCAGCTGCCAACTATGAAACTGCTGCCAATACAAAGTCAGCAGCACCACCGACAACAGTGAAGCCATGAACAGGCTGCCTGTGTCCCGCCAATCAGTTGCCGGCTGCAACAAACCCAACACGGTCAGCAGTTCCACATCGGCGTCACTGACGATGTCCCCGGCGCGTACGATCAGCCGGTCTTTAGTGATGGTGCGCACGACTGGCTCAACGGCATCAATCGCTTCTTGGCGGACAGCGGCCGTTTCTGTGGGGTCAGGGAACACCGTCGCCACAATAAACTGTGGCGCCAGATTGGTGACCACATTTTCCTGAGTTGGTGTCAGTTCCAGACTGGCTTCGCCCCGGGCTGTTTTGCGATAATCCCGTAGTTGATCTTCGCGGATATCCTGACGCATTAACTCGTTGATGATGGTCAGGATATTGGACTTGGCAAATTCATAATCGGCCTGAGTTAGATTGAGCAAATCTTCACCGACCTGGGTTTCCATCGTCAGGCCAGTGATAGATTGCAAATAAGAAAGCTTCGTTTCTTTGGTAGCCTGACCATCGGCACGCACGGTCTCCACAAAAGCAAAAACCGCCCGCGCCCAACTCAACTGCGCCCGACCGATGCTCAAGTCCAATGGCGTATAAACCTCAGAAACCGTGTTGCCGGCCTGCTCTTTAGCCTGGTCGGTGAGGACATCGCTGGTATAGGTGATTGATCGAGGCGCTAAAATATCATCTGGAACGGGCTGCCCCGCCACTGCGTTTACGGCCGATGTGCCCGACCGATTGACAGCCAATACCAAGGTCATTCCGGCGGTGAGGATGATGGCGAACAACCAGGGCATGGCGTTTTCGGCCAGTTGTTCCCACCACCGTAATTCAGGTGTCTGTTCTTTGACTGAGTCGCTCATATGTGGGTTGGGGGCCGCTGAGTTAGCTTTGAAGCAATTCGCGGACGACTTGGTTGACGAGACGGCCGTCTGCCTTTCCTTTCACTTGTGGCATCAATCGGCCCATGACCTGTCCCATTCCTTTGGCAGAGTCCACGCCCAGTTGGGCGATGACCGCCCGGGCCAGGGTCACAATCTCTTCCCGGCTCATCATCTGGGGCAAGTATGCTTCAATCACAGCTAATTCCGCTTTTTCTTGCGCCGCCATCTCATCCCGGCCCGCTCTCTCGTAATCGGCGATGCTTTCCCGCCGCTGCTTGGCCTGTTTGCTCAGCGCTGATTGAATACCGGCGTCATCCAACGTAGTTCGGGAATCCACCTCGGTTTGCTTGATGGCGGCCAGCAGCATACGCAGGGTGTTTCGCCGTTCATTGTCGCCGGCGCGCATGGCGTTTTTTACATCCTGAAGCAATTGTTCTTTCAATCCCATTTTATGCCTCCGTTTCAAATTGTACACCAGCAATTAGCGGTTAGCGACTAGCGCCAGTATTCGGTATTCAGTGAGCAGTCACGCCTGAAAACTGGTCACTGAATACTGGTTACTGATCACTGAATACTGGATTTTAACACCGTGTACAAATTCAGATTGCCCTCTTTGCCATCGCTGCGGAATTGGGCGATGATTTTCAGCCCGGCGGCCGCGGCCAATGCGACCGTCTCATCCGCATCAATGTAACAAACATAGCGCAAACCAAAGCCGTCACGCCGCCAGGTGAGCAGGTAATCGTTAGCTTCAACATCGGCAGCGGTGAGGCCGACGGCCGTCCAATCCACCAGTTTGCGCCGCTGCCGTTCGCTGTCTAGAAATTGCCAGTTAGAAAGGAAGATACGGCCGTCGGGCCGGAGCCGTCGTTTCATCTCTCGCAACAATCTAATCCGATTGTCCCGTCCCGGAATGTGCTGCATCGCTGCCAGGCAAACAATCCCGTCGAATTCGCCTAAGCCATCGAGAAAGCCGGGTTGAGTCATATCCCGTTCAACAAATTCACCGGGGACGGCCGTGCCCGCTTTTTCCAGCAGCGCCGGGGTGAAATCTACACCAACATAGCGGGCGATGGCAGCGTGGCCGCGCAAAAACCGGCCAAACCGCCCTTCGCCACACCCCACATCCAACCAATCCGCCGCCGCTTCCGGGAAATGGGGCTGGAGCCGGGTGAAGCCGGGTTGGGGCGCGGCCCGCGTTTCGGCAAAGGAGTCGGCCAAACTGGCGTAAAATTGGCGGTTGATGGCGAGAAGTTGTTCGACGACGGCCGTTCTCATTGGGATTTGCGATTTTGGATTTTAGATTTTGGATTATTGTTGCTTTGTTTAATCAGAATCCAAATTGACGCAAGATGCGATCCACCGAATGGACGTAACTGCCGCCAAACAGGCGTACATGCACTAACAGCGGGTACAGGTTGTAAATGTCCCGCCGTTCCTCAATAAATCCGGGGGCGATGGGACGGCTCTCCTGGTAGCGGGCAAAGAAGGGCTTGTCAAATGTGCCAAAGAGGGTGGTGAATGCCAGTTCAATTTCAGGATGGGCGAAGTAGATGGCGGGATCCACGAAGCCGGTGATACGGCCGTCCCGCGCCAGCACATTGGTCGTCCATACATCGCCGTGGATGAGCGACGGCCGTGCCGGTTCCGCCAGCCAATCGGCCAGCCGGCCGCAAAATTTCTCCACGCGCCGCCGCAAATCTGTTGGTAAACGGCCGTGTCGGTGCGCCTGTTCCGCCATGTACAGCAACCGTCGTTCCCGGAAAAAATCGAGCCAGGAGGGGAGACGGCCGTTCGGCTGACGCAGGCCGCCAATGAGCGTGTCTCGCTCCAGCCCAAAGCTGTCGGCGGAAATGGAATGCAAATCGGCCAGTAGTTCGGCGGCGTGTTCCTGCGCCGCCGGCCCAAAGCGACTGTCGCCGGGCAGCCAGCTCATCAGCAGCAGGCGGGGTTCGCTGTGGATGACTTGGGGCGCGGGCAGTTGGCTGTGGTCGGCCAGAAATTGCAGCATGTACCCTTCGACATCAAGATGGGGGGACGGCCGTTCATCCACTTTCGCCGCCAGCCGGGAGCCATCCGCCAAATCCAGCCGGTACACCTGCCCCACACAGCCGCCGCTCAAAGGTCGAATGTCCAGGACGGCCGTGCCAATCATACCTTCTACAACTTTCTGCCAATCCATAAGAGATGTTTTCTTTGGGGCGGCAATCAGCGAATAACCACATTATCAAACGCCACTTGTAACCCCGACACGCCAAACGTGCCCGCGTCCAGCGCCACCGTCCCCGCCGGATAAGCGGTATCCGTGAACTGTAGAATCAACGCACCATTGACGTACAAGGCGAATCCCGAACCCGCCGCCACCACTTTGAGCCGATTGAGCGCCCCCACCCCCTGTTGGATGGCGGCCGATTCCTGCCAATCATCCAGCAGCCGCGTCCAGGAGCCGTCGGCGTTGCGCCGCTCCACCATGTACAGGCCGGTTCCGGTGATCTCAAACCGGTAAAAGCGGGCGGCGTCCATCATGCGAAACAAGACGCCATAGCTGCTTTCGGCATGGCCGGCGATGATTTCCGCATCCACTTCCAGGGCAAAATCGGTGAAGGTTTGACCGGCCAGCGCCGAATACTGCATGGTGTCGCTCTGGTTGATTTCGATGAGGAGTTTTTCCTGGTCAACGGCCGCGCGCCCCCACGAATCCGCTTCCAACACCCAATCCCCCATCTCCCCGGCCACAAACGAGTCGGCAAACACCACTTCCTGCTGCGACAGCGGAACTGCCTGACTGCATCCGGCCAGCCAGAGCGTCAGAAGCGACAGAAAGATCAGACAACTTTTGCGCCACATGTTAGGGGCCGATCACCAGCATATCGTCAAACTCGACGACGGCCGTGCCCGGCTGCAACGTACTCACCCCCACCCCCACATCGCCATTGACAAAAGTCGGATCCGTCACCGTTTCCAGCGGAATGCCATTTACCGACAAACTCAACTGATCGCCCACGCAACTAGCGCGAATCTGATTGGTCGCCTGCCCCTGGTTAATCGCGTCCGACGGCCGGTACTGCCCTTCCCCGGACAAATAAGTGATTTGCGAGATGCCCGATTGGTACTTGCCGATGGCGTAATACCCGTCTCCGCTCACCAAAAAAATGTAAAAGTTTTCCGGGGATTGGTAGCGGCAGATGACGCCATACGCATTATCATTGGGGCCATCCACCTGCCGCGCCTTCACCGTGATGATCGCATCGCCAAAATCCCGGCCGGGGTTCGTCCACCAAATTTGTCCCGGCTGGCTGGCGCTGATGCGCAGCGCGCCCTCGGCCAGGTCTGCGGTAGCCCCGCCCCGGCCGTACAACGCCCAACCACAATCCGGCTCACCCGAAAAATCATCCTGAAACAAGGCGCCTGCCCCGGTGCAAACATCCTGACGATTGGGCGTGCAGGCAGCCAGAATCATCGGCGCGATCATGGACACCAGAATGATTAATTTACGCATAGGCGCTCCTTTAGAAAATTGGAGACTAGAGACTGGAGACCGGCAATCTCTAGTCTCCAGTCTCCAAATCAGACAGGGAAGTTAATAACAAACGAACCCTTAGTTGGACTGGTCTAAACGATCTCGCAAAGCCTCGATGTCTCCTTCCAGGCTTTTCTGCTTGCGGAAAGAGTAGCCGTAAATGGCAAAACTAATGATCCAAACTGTAATCGCCAACGCAGCGATGATCGTCATATTTTCAAACATGATTCATCTCCAGTGTGAAGTTGTATGGGGAAAGTGTACCAAAATCCATCAATCCGGCACAATCGGAAAGGTACGAATGATTTGGCGATAGTTGGTTCATTTTGGTATGTGTCCTACATCGCTACACGAATAATTATTTTATGAAACGTGACCAAATGTATGGACAGCGGCCGCTTTCCATGCTCTAGCATAAGAAGGCGGCAACGGCTCTGTCAGCAAGTCGCCCTCCCGCAAGTAGGCGTAAATCTCGGAGTAGTTCTTGATTTCGTTCGGCGTGGTGCGGCGCGCGATGTGCCACGGCCGTAAATCAGCCGGACTCGATAAGCCGGCCGCGCCCATGATTTCGCTGACGCTTTCCATCGTCTCCCAATGGTAATTCGCCACCCGGCGACCTTTTCGCGCCGGAACCAGCCCCGCTGCCAGATTCGGGTCTTGGGTCGCCACCCCCACCGGACATTTATTGGTGTTGCATTTCAACGCCTGAATGCAGCCTAAAGCCAACATCATGGCTCGCGCTGCATTACACATATCGGCTCCCAGCGCCAGCCGCTTCACCATATCAAAACCAGAGGTCACTTTGCCGCTGGCGATCAGTCGAATCTGGCGGCGCAACCCAACCCCTATCAACGCATTGTGGGCAAAGATCAATCCATCCAGCAAAGGAGCGCCCACATGGTTGGAGAATTCCAGCGGCGCGGCTCCCGTGCCGCCTTCCCCACCATCCACCGTGATGAAATCGGGTTTGATGCCCGTCTCCAGCATCGCCTTGCAAATCGCCAGAAATTCCCGCCGCTTGCCGATGCAAAGTTTGAAGCCCACCGGTTTCCCGCCCGCCAGCCGGCGCAGTTCGGCGACGAATTCGAGCAGTTCGATGGGCGTGGAAAAGGTGGAATGTGCCGGCGGTGAAATCACGGCTTGACCCATAGGTACATGGCGGATGTCAGCAATTTCCCGGCTGACTTTGGCGGCGGGCAAGATGCCGCCGTGCCCCGGCTTGGCTCCCTGCGAGATTTTTAGCTCAATCATTTTCACCTGGGGATGGCTGGCGTTTTCCGCGAACGTTTGGGGGTTGAAACGGCCGTCTTCCGCGCGGCAACCGAAGTAACCCGTGCCAATCTGCCAGATGAGATCGGCGCCCCCTTGCAGATGGTAGGGGCTAATCCCCCCTTCCCCGGTATTGTGGGCGAAACCGCCTATTTTGGCTCCCTGACTCAGCGCCAGAATCGCGTTTTTGCTCAAAGAACCGTAGCTCATCGCCGAGATGTTCAACAAACTGGCCGAATACGGCTGGGTGCAATCCGGCCCGCCCACGCTGATGCGCAGGTCTTTGGCTTCCAGGTGTAACGGCCGTATCGAATGATTCACCCACTCATACCCCACCGCGTAAACATCGCGCAACGTGCCAAACGGAACCGTATCCCGCACCCCTTTGGCCCGTTGATAAACCAGCGTGCGCTTGTCCCGGCTGAACGGCGCGCCATCCGTATCCGATTCCACAAAATATTGGTGGATTTCCGGGCGAATCGCTTCCAGCAGGTAACGAAAACGGCCGATAAAAGGGAAATTGCGGCGGACGGAATGGCGGGGCTGAAAATAATCGTAAAATCCCAACAAAAAGACAGGGATAAAAAAGAGGAGCAAAAGTAAGAAAGGCGGGTAAATCCGGGCAACCAGCCAAATCAGCAGCGTAATCAACGCCACACTTATCAGGAATTCTCTACGCATGTTCAGTTTTCCTTCAAGGATCGAGGATTGAATAACTTGCAGGAGGATGGAGACTAGAGATTAGTCCAATCCCCAGTCTCAGTTAACTTATCCAGGTTTCATGTGCTGGGCCATTAAGCATGACTTCAAGCTGATTGAGAACATCACGGCCAATGATGGCTTCTGAACCAACCGCGACGCCGATGGCGCGGATGCCGTGAATTTCATGGTTGCCGATATGCACGGCCGTCAAATACAAATTCACCCTGACCGACTCCCCCACTACACCACGCATCTGCCGCTGCTCCACGTACCTGGCGCCGGCGGCAATCAACTCGTCAACCGGAATCATAGTTGCGTCAGCCCCGGAATCAAGCAAGGCCGTTACCCGCCGTCGGGCCGTTGTTTCTCCCGATGGGCTGAGGCCAATGGGCGCAACCGGAGCAGCCGGTTCGTAGCTGCTATCGTAATCGTAACTGGTTGTCATGAGCCGTTGCGGACAAGACGAGGGGAGCGGAAGCAGAGTTCAGGTTCGGGCAAAGGGCGCACCTGTTTCATCAACACCACTTCATTCGGGTATTGTGCATCCAGGCGGCGCAGCAAAGCTAACTCGTCCCGGTCACGATCAACAAGCTGTTCCTGGTAAATCGCCACATACTCTCCGGCATAGCGAGCCATGAGTTCAGCGTGCATCGCCCGGTAAGCAAGCTCTTCCTGGGCCATGGCTGCCTCTTCGTCAACCGCCGGAACCAGGGCTGCTTCTGCCAGGGTAATAGCCGTTTCCAGCACATCATCCACCGGCCGTTTACGTACACGAGCCAGTTCACGGACGCGGCGATAAAGCGTTTGTGGGATAGAAATGTTGACTTGTTCACTCATAACATAACGCTCCTGTGGCGCTTCTGCCTGCTCCCTATTATATCAGCATCTTCAATACAGGAAGCGATGGGCTTAAATCTGCGTGTCCCAAAGCGGTTCCGGCGCTCCTCGCTCATGGTTTTCGTGCCGCGCCATCACAAACAACGCATCGGATAGACGGTTGAGATAGGGGATCACAAATTCTCCCACTACCCCCTGCCGCGCCAGGGCGATTACCTCTCGTTCGGCACGGCGGCAAATGGTGCGCGCCAGGTGCAGATGCGCCGACCCCACCGAGCCGCCGGGCAGGATGAAGTTTTCCAGCGGGCCGACAACGGCCGTCATCTCATCCATCATCCGCTCCAACTTATCCACATGCCGCTTTTCTATCTGAGGAATGTTGTACTTCACCTTATCCTCCTCCAAAAAAGAGAGGTCAGACCCCAGGTGGAACAACTCATTCTGAACGACCGGCAAAAGCTGCGCCAACTTGGGACTCAACCCATGCGCCAGCGCCACGCCAATCGCCGAATTCAATTCATCCACCGTGCCATACGCCCGCACCCGCAGCGAATCTTTAGGCACGCGCTGACGGCTGCCCAGGCTGGTTGTGCCATCGTCGCCGGTTCGTGTGTAAATTTTCGTTAATCGAGGCATGGTTTTCTCCAAGACATCCGATTTTTTCAAGAAATCGGATGTCTGTCTAACTGCACCACCCGATCCGCAATCTGTGCCGCCAGGGATACATCATGCGTCACCAATAATAACCCCATCCCCGCCGCCAGCCAACGCCGCCAGATCGGCAGCAGGCTGGCTTTCGCCGCCGGGTCCAGCCCCCGCGTCGGTTCATCCAGTAGCAGCAAGCGGGGGCGGGTGATGGCGACGGCCCCCAGCGCCACCCGCTGCCGCTGTCCCGCCGACAAGTCGCGGGGATACGCCTCCGCAAACCGGGACAACCCCAGTTCGGTCAGTAAGTCCGCGATTTCGGCATGGGCTTGGGCAGACAACGGCCGTTCCCCCCTTCCCAACCAGCGCCGCCACCCCTTTTTCTCCGGCTCATGATGATTGCGCCACGTCACCGCCAATTCAGCGGCGGCCGTCTCCGCAAACAGCAAATCATTCGGATTCTGGGGCAAATATCCCGCCTGGCGGCAAATGTCGGCCGTCTCCCGCCCGGCAGTGGGCAGTCCATTCACCCAAATTCGGCCCGACGTGATCGGAACCAACCCCACAATCGCCTTCAACAGCGTGCTTTTGCCCGCGCCGTTCCGCCCCAACACCGCCACCGCTTCCCCCGGATAGAGGCGCATATCCACACCCTGCAAAACGGGACGGCCGTCATACCCCGCATACAAATTCTCCAGCAGCAGCAGCGGCTCATCCCGACGCGCTCCATTCACAGAAACGGCCGTCGGCAAAGCAAACTTCTCCATCCAACCAGGCGGCAAACGCTTTTTGGCTTCCTCGATGGGCAAATCAAAGGCGACACGGCCGTCCGCCAGATGCAGCAGCCGCGCGCCAAAATCCAACACCCGATCCAGGCGATGCTCCGCCAGCACCACCGTCAACCCCAACTCCATTTGCAATCGCCGCAAAATCGCCAACAAATCCGCCGCCGCCGCCGGATCAAGCTGGCTGGTCGGCTCGTCCAGCGCCAACAGCGACGGCCGTAACGCCAACGCCGCCGCAATCGCCACCTTCTGCTGCTCCCCGCCCGACAACTCATGAATCAGCCGGTGACGCAGCGCCTCCAATCCCAACCATGCCAACGCCTCATCCACCCGCGCCCGCATCTCCGCCGCCGGAACCGCCTGGTTCTCCAGCCCAAACGCCACCTCCGCCGCCACCCGATCCAACACCGACTGCGCTTCCGGCGTCTGGCGCACAAAGCCCACTGTCCGGCTCATCACTGCCGGGCCGACAGCGACCACATCCTGCCCCGCCACCAGCGCCTGCCCCGTCAATTTGCCGCCGGTGAAGTGGGGAACCAGCCCATTCAACAACCGCAGCAGGGTAGATTTGCCCGACCCCGATGCGCCGGTGATGAGAACAAACTCCCCGGCATCCACCTGCCAATTTACCTGCCGCAACGCGGGGTGACGGCCGTTGGCGTAGGTGTAGGTGACGTTCCGCAGATCAATCATTTCGCGTGATGGCCGGGGCTGCCAGACAAAGGAGGCTCAGGATAAACAGCGGGTTGATGGCGGGCCAGGTCAGGCGGGGGAATGGGGCATAGCTAAAGCCATCCATCGGCAAGAAAAGGATGAGCGTCCAGGGAAAGAGAGCCGCCGCCGCTACCCACCTATCAGCCCTGCGCCACTTTTGCTCCCGGAAACGAGTTCGGCGCGCCCGCCGCCCCAACCGCCAAACCAACGCGGCGAACAAAGCCAGCCCGCCGCCCATCAACCCCCAGCCCCACGCCCCCCGCCAAAACGCCAACAGCCAGCCGCTCAACACGGCCGTCACCGACCCAACCAGCCCCGCCTGCATCCGCCACGACAAACGAGCGTCGGCCGTGTGCCCGTAACCGCGCGCCACCATCGTCTCCGCCAGCCCCATGGCCCGCTCCAGCCCCCCCACCAGCAGCGGCAAAACGATGGGGCGCCAATCGGCCAGCCCGCGCAGCCGGTGGCCGCGAATCGCCTGCGCCTCCCGAATCTGGCGCAGTTGGCGCGCCGTCTCCGGCGCGTAGGTCATGGCGATCAGCGCCACCACGCCCAAATCGCGGAAGGCGGGCGGCAGCCAGCGCACCAGATCGGCGGTGGGAACCACCTGGTTGAAAGCGGCGAACAGAGCCAGCAGCGCCAGCAGCAGCAGCCCGTTTGTCAGCCCGGCCACGGCCGCTTCCAGCGTGTACGCGCCGCCAATCCAGGGCCACGCCGACGGCAGCCGCCACCACACGGTTTCGCCAACGTGGATGGAAAGCAGGCTGAACAAGGTGGCAAACAGGAGGATGAAGCCGCCCACTTTGAACAGCGGCAGGCGGAAGGGCGCGTCTGGCTGTCTGCAAACGGCCGTCACCCATCCCGCAACCGCCAACAATGCCAACGACGCCAACGGGTTTTGCACCGCCATCACCAATCCCGCCGCCGACGCCAGCCATAGCATCCAGGCGATAGGATGGAGCGGAGAGCGGAGTGCGGGGAGTGGAGTGCGGGGAGCGAGTTGATTTCGTTTTTCGTTTTTCGTTTTTCCTCTGCGCCCTCTGTGTTCTCTGTGGCTAATCCTCATCCCACCGCCTCCCAGGTAAATGAAAAACGGTCGCGGAAACGGTTGAGCGCCCGCAGCGCCGGCCAACCCAGCGCCAGGATGAGCGCCACATTGCCCACCGCCCGCGCCGCATCCCACAGCAAAGAGGTTGCCAGGTAGAAGGCGGCATAACGGGAAACGGCCGTCCGCCACGACAGCCCGGCAGCATAACTCAACCCATCCCCGCCCGCCATCAACGGCCAAAAATACAGGTTCATGATGAGGCCATACGCCAACCCCCATCCGGCGCCAAACAACGCCAACAAAGCCACCTGGCGGGACGGCCGTGCCAGGTGCGGCAGCCAGCCTGCCGTCAACCCCACCCAACCGGCGGCGAACATCTGGTACGGCAGCCAGGGGCCGACCGCGCCGGTGATGAGCGCCGAAGTGAGCAGGGTCATCGTCCCCATCAAAAAGCCAAATCGCGCCCCAAAGACGTACCCGGCCAGGATGATGGGAGCAAAAATGGGGGAAAAACCGCCGGGGCCGGGGATGGCGACTTCCAGAAAACGGAGTACGGCCGTAATCGCCACCAAAATCCCCAACGCCGCCACCACTTTGGCGCTGATCGCCTGCCCCTGCACCTCCACCAACAACACGCCCAGGCTCAACGACAACAACAGCGTCGTCAGCAGCAGCGATCCCGCCTGCTGGTCGGCCGGGGTCATGGCGGGCAGGAGAAACGGGTAGAGAAAGGCGGCCAATCCCGCCGCTCCTGTCAGCGCAAAAAGCAAAACCGACAACGCCCGACTCATCTCATCGCCGCCATCGAATCAGCCAAAGAGCCGCCAGTCCAACGCCCAAAACAGCCAGCAGCGGAACCAACCAATTAATTATTGCCCGTTGATTGTTATCCGTTGGCTGTTGACTGTTAACTGCCGGTCGGTTATCGGCGCAAATCTCGTCAAACGCCAACAGCGGCGGCGGGATGGCGCTGGTGACGGAACCGGCGCCCCACGTCCAGCCCTGCACATCCCCGTTTATAACCGGTACTTGACCGGCTCCGGCGCGGGCGTACTGCCATTCGCCGCCGTCGGCCAGCCAGTATGACCAGTAGGCGCAGTCGCCGCCCTGGCAGGCGCAAAAACAGTCATCGGCCGGGCAGCCCACCCCCTCGATGGCGCAGACGGCCGTGCCTGCCCCGGACACGCTCGATGTCACCGCCAACCCGGAACGGGACAGCAGCTCATAGCCGGAAATTTCCGTTTCGGGGAAGGAAACGCACGTCGTCGTCACCGCGCCGTCTTCGCCGACCACGACCAATCCAGCACGGCCGTCCGCCTGCGCCCAAACCGTCCCCGGCCAAAACAGCCAGAGTAACAGGAGCAGCCAACCAGTTTGCTTTAAGGTCATGGTCTTATCCATCCGAGACTAGAGACTGGAGGTTAGAGACTACCAGTCTCCAGTTCACCAATCTCCAGTCTCAAAAATCAGCCGCGCCGCCGCTGATAAACGAAGCCAGCGCCAGCCAGAACGAGTAACAGCCCGACCACACCGGCTATCACGGCCGTGTTGCCGCTAGGTTCTTCAGCAGCAACAGGTTCCGCGGGAACGGCCGTCGGCGGCACAGTTGTCGGTTGCGGCTCTAATGTCGCTGTCGGCGGCACATCGGTTGGGGCTTCGGTGGGCACGGCCGTCGGTTCCGGTTCCGGCGTCGCCGTTGGCTCTTCTATGACCGGCGGTCCCAACAGCGCCGGCGTCGGTCGATTGGCGGCTGCCAGCGCCGGTAAAGCCTGCACCGTGGAGAAGAAATCATCAAAACGGCCGCTGCCAAAATCCGCCTGGAACGCGCCCGTTTCGCTCTGCCAGGAGAGCAGCGCGGCCAGCCCATCGGTGACATCCTGCCCCGCCAGCGCCAACGCCTGCGCCGCCAATGCCGTGCTGTTCACGTTTTCGCCAAAGCCGGGGCCATACTCCCATCCGCCCGTCTCCAACTGCGCCTGCATCAGGAAATCAATCCCCTGCGCTGCCGCATCCGGCTCCGCATTGGCCAACGTCAGCGCCATGATCGCCATCGCCGTCGCATCCGGGTTTCCGGCCGTGCCATAGCCATCGTCCCAGGAACCGGCTAAATCCCCTTCCATCTCCTGTAAATTGACCAGCCACGCCGTCGCTGTCTCCGGTATCGGTTCGCCGGCCAGCGCCAATCCCATAATCGCCAATGACTGCTCGAAAGCGGTGAAGCTGTTGATGGCGCCATCCGCGCCAATTTGCCCGTCCAGCGCCGCCACCAAATCAACACCGGCAAAATCGCGCGGGTTTTGCCCGGCGGCGGTCAAGGCCAAGATCATTTTCCCGGCCATGCTGCCCCCGGTTCCAGCATACGCTGCCAAATCGCTCCCGTTTTCGGTCAGGAAACCGAGCAGGGGCTTGACGTCGGCGCCGGTTCCGGCCAGGGCCAACAGCGCGTCAGCGGTTCCGCCCACATCGGAAGCAGCCATTCCCGCCCCGGCGCTGAAGGCAGTGTAGCCGCCGTCTTCGTTTTGATGCGCAGCGATGAGCCAGTCAGCTGCCGCTGCCACCGGATCGTCTTGGGCGACGGCCGTGCCCGCCCCCAACCAGACAAACAAACTGACGAGCAGGAACACCAAGACATCCGATTTCTTGTCTCTCATGATGTTCGCCCACCCAACAATAAGAAATCGGATGTCTACACAGTTCAATCGTTTCTTCAAATTCATAACTCTTTTCACTCCTTGAACCAGAAATAGATAATGGGAAAAGAGCGGTCGCCAGACAGCAAGAAAAACCCGGCGGAGTACGCCGGGTTGGGAGAGGCTAATTGAGTTGTGGAGCCTTTCGGGTCTTGCCAAAACATAGTTCCCAACCTTTTCCACGAGGTCAAGAAACTTGCCTGAGGCGGGCGACCTGACTTGCCAGCTTATGCTGGCTTACAGTTGCGGGACAGTGCTGGACTCCCCATCATCAGAACAGATTTCTGAATCCGGGCCACCAGCTTCGCCATTAAGTCTTGCCATCCGGGGCAAAAGACACCTCAAACAGGTTCCCCTGTTTAATTGTGACCGGAGTCTAGCAAAAGGGGCGGCCGTCGTCAATCACAATTATTTTCAAAATGTTATGTTGATTGGTTGACAGCCATTCGGAAGTTGTTATAATCCCGTCCGTTGTTGCGGGGTAGAGCAGAGGCAGCTCGTCGGGCTCATAACCCGGAGGTCACAGGTTCGAATCCTGTCCCCGCTACTCAAAAGGCTCTGGTTCTTTGAACCAGAGCCTTTTTTTGTCCCCTCATTGCGCTGGCGCAAAGAACTAGCCCCCACTTTCATTAAGATAACATTAGTATCCACGCGATAGATAGCCCCGATTTCAGAGCAAAGAGAGAGAGAGGCTGTCTAGATTCCATTGGTGAGCATTCGACCATTCACAAATCTTACCCGTTCCGCAACGATGAATCGGTTAAAACCTGTCAGTTGAATGCAAACGATCCAGGAGGTCACGAGATTATGACAGAGAAAGAACAGGCAGGAACAAACGAAGAATTGGAAAGCATCCCAAAAGGACAAATTCTTTTTGACCGGATTTTCTTGTGGTTGCTTGTGGGGACAGCCATCAGCGTGATCATGTACAACGTCTGGGGCATGGTGGAATTATTCCGCTTTGTCAAATGATCAGAATTAAGAGAAGGAGGATAAATTATGCTTGCTCCCGAACGAATTTGGTGGAAACCCCTGCATCGCCTGGAGAAGAGTTGGGTGGTGATTGCGTTGGTCTGGTGCATTATGTTAACGGCGATGATGCCTTTGTGGTTTATTTACGGCCGTCAAAACGTCCCCGCCACCACCTTCCGCACCACACCGGCTGAATTTCGAGCTACAGTGGATGATTTTGTCGAACAATATCAAGTAGGCGTGACCAACGGCGTCCCCATCGTCGCCCCGCCGGCCGACAGCGACATCTACCTGCTGGCCCGGCAGTGGCAATGGTATCCCGCCTTGCAGCTGGAAAAAGGAAAAACCTACCGCTTGCATATCTCCTCGCTAGACGTGCAGCACGGCTTCTCCTTGCAGCCGGTCAACCTCAATTTGCAGATATTGCCCACCTACGACTACGTAGCCACCATCACGCCCACCCAAAGCGGCGAATTCTCAATTGTATGCAACGAATTTTGCTCCATCGGCCACCACCTGATGGTCGGCAAAATCTTCGTGAACAATTAAAGGAGGGAAAACTATGGCGACCCTAACACTCCCCAGACCTGAAGATAAAGCAGAGTTCCGCACCTGCCCGGTGACGGCGCTCAAAGTAGATTTAGCCGCTGAACGCCTGATCAAAGCCAATGCGGTGGCGGCCGTCGTCTTTTCGCTGATTGGCGGCATCTTTGCCCTATTGCTGGCGCTCACCCGGTGGCAGGTCGTCCATCTGCTGCCTGCCGACTGGTTCTATCGCATTCTCACCGGGCACGGCTTCGATATGCTGGTAGCCTGGATCGTCTTCTTTGAAATCGCCGGCCTTTATTTTGGCGGCGCCGTCATGCTAAACGCCCGATTAATCGGCCCCAAAATAGCCTGGGCTGCCTTTGGCTTGATGGTTACGGGCGCCACTCTGGTCAACGTTATCGTGTTGATGGGCAAAGCGGACGTCATGTTCACCGCTTACCTGCCGCTCAAAGCCCACCCACTCTTTTACCTGGGGGTCATCTTATTTGCCGTGGGCGCGTTGGTGGCCGTGATCCTCTTTTTTGTCACCATCGTCGTCGCCAAAAAAGAAAAAACCTATGAAGGCTCCATGCCTTTAGTCACCTATGGCCTGACGGCCGCCGCCATGATCGCCGTCTACACCCTGCTTTCCGGCGCGGTGGCATTTGTCCCCGCCCTGTTTTGGTCGCTCGGTTGGATGGAGATAGACCCCGCCTTTTACCGCAACGTGTTCTGGAGCTTTGGGCATCCCGCCCAGCAGATCAACCTGGCCGCGATGGTTTCTATCTGGTACGCCCTGGCCGCCATCACCGTTGGCGCTAACCCGCTCAACGAGAAACTGTCACGCACCGCCTTTATTCTGTACATCCTTTTCATCAATCTTGGTTCAGCCCATCACTTGCTGGTTGATCCTGGATACAGCTTCCTCTGGAAAGTGACCAACACCTCCTATGCCATGTACCTGGCGGTTCTGGGCAGCTTGATTCACGCCTTTTCCATTCCGGGCGCGATAGAAGTGGCCCAACGGCGCAAAGGATACACTAAGGGATTGCTGGAATGGCTGCGTAAAGGCCCCTGGCGCGAACCTGGTTTCTCGGCTCTGGTCATTTCCATGTTCCTGTTTGGCTGGATCGGCGGCGTCACCGGCGTCACCATCGGCACAGAGCAAATCAACCTGACCGCCCACAACACCATGCGGCTGCCCGGCCACTTCCACGCGACCGTCGTCTCTGGCACGACGCTCGCTTTCATGGGGTTGACCTACTATCTCATCCCGCTCATCTTCCGCCGCGAACTGAAGCTGAAGAAATGGGCCAGTTGGCAGCCATACATTTTCGGCGGCGGCATGTTGTTGGTTTCGGTAGGCATGATCGCCAGCGGGCTGCAAGGAGTGTCGCGGCGGCATTGGGATGTGACTTTTGCTCAAGCGCCCTTCCAGGCGGCCGTACCCAGCACCGCTCAGTTAACGTTAGGGGTGATGGGCATCGGCGCTCTAATCGCCATCACCGGCGGCGTCATGTACCTGGTGGTGGTGCTGGCTTCTGTGTTCACCGGTAAAAAGCAGGAAGCCCATCGCTTGACCTTGGTGATGGAACAAACCAACCCGCTGGTTGAAGACGCCATTCCCAACGTGGGAAAGGAGATGGAGGGAGACCTCGCGCCCAAAGGCACGTTTGTTATCGTATTAGCCTTCCTGATGTTCTTCGTCATCTACTACTTCAGCAATTGGTGGTTGTTAGGACGAGCCTGGATCATCAAATAGCTTCATTTTCTCGGAAACTCCAAGTTTCTGGGGAAATCAAACAGTCAAAGAGGATTGAGGCATCGCTTCAATCCTCTTTTTTGAGACCATTCCATGTTAGCAGCCTTTTTATTGGGATTAAGCGGCAGCGTCGGCCATTGCGCCGGCATGTGTTCCGGCATTGCCGTTCTGTTGAGCCGCCGCGGCGTCACCCAGGGGTGGCGATTGATTTTGGCGCATTTGGGCCGCATCAGCAGTTACATGCTGTTGGGCACGGCCGCCGGCGGGTTAGGCAGCCTGGTAGCCATTCCGGGGTTAAGCGGCGGACAGGGAGGATTGGCCTTACTCACGGCCCTCTTCGCCTTTTACATAGCGTTGGCGATGTTTGGCCGGGCGCCGTCGCCAGAACTGCTGTTTACCCGATTAACGCAAGGTTGGGGCCGGCGTATGCGCCGGTTCGCGCCCGGACAAACGCCAACGGCCGTCTCCGCCTTCCAGGCTGGCCTGCTGTGGGGGCTGCTCCCCTGTGGATTGGTGATGGCCGGGTTGTTGGCGGCGGCCGTCTCCGGCTCCGCCCTTGACGGCGCGTTCGTCATGGCCGCCTTTGGTCTGGGAACCTTGCCCATGACGCTGGGCATCGGCGTCGCCGCCCGCACCCGACTCGTCGCCCGCCTCAACGCCGGGCCGTGGCTGCGCGCGGCGACGGCCGTCATCCTGCTGGCATTTGGCTTGCAGATGGCGCTGCGCGGGCTGGCCGCCTGGGACATCCTCCCTCACCAGCATATCGGGAAGCTGATGTTATGGTAGTCGAAGCCGCCGCCTGCGCCCTGTGCGGGCTGCCCACCCGCCACCCCATCGAAGATGAAACCGGCTCCATCTTCTGCTGCCCCGCCTGCCGCGAAGTGAGCCATCTGCTGGCTGAAGACAACGGCTCAGGCCCAAAACCCGTCCTCTCAGACACGGCCGTCACCCAAGACCTCACCTTCTCCCTCTCCGGCCTCTGGTGTCCCTCCTGCGCCTGGCTGATCCGCGCCAACCTGGAGCGGGAGCCGGGCGTCCACGACAGCGACGTCAGCTTCATCCAACGGGAAGCCCGCATCCGCTACAACCCGGAACAGACCAATCCGCGACGGCTGCGAAAACGGGTGCGGCGGCTGGGCTACCGGGCCATGCTGGCCGGCGAAACCCCCCACGACGAAGAAGAAGCCCACTGGATGCGCCTGCTCGTCAGCGGCGTAGCCGCAATGCACGTCATGGTATTGAGCTTCATGCTCTACATCCGGCAGTGGACGGGCCGGGCGACGGTGGAGACAGAATGGCTGGTCAACATTTTTGAGTTGATGATTTTGGCCGCCAGCGTGCCCGTCATCCTCATCCTGGGCTGGCCGATTTTACGCGCCGGCGCCGCCAGTTTAGTGCGCGGCCGTCCCAATACCCACACCCTCATCGCCCTGGGCGCATTTTCCGCCTTCGGCCTCTCCCTGCGCAATTTCATCAGCGGCAGCGGCGGCCTTTATTTTGACACGGCCGCCATCCTGCTGTTCCTGGTGGCGTTAGGCCGCTGGTTTGAGATGCGGGCGCAAAAAGTGAGTACGACGGCCGTAGAACGATTGTGGGAACAAGTGCCGCCCACCGCCGCCTGGATGACGCCAGAAGGCGAAATCCAGGTTTCGCCGGATGAGCTGCCGCCGGGGGCGCGGGTGCGTGTCCGGCCCGGCCAACGATTCCCGGTGGATGGGATCGTTGCCATAGGCGAAGGGGATGTGGATGAAAGTTTGCTCACCGGCGAGCCGGAACCCGTCCCCCGGCGGGATGGCGACCGGGTGCTGGCGGGCACGATCAGCCTGGATGGGTCGTTTGAACTGCTGACAACGGCCGTCGGCGCGGAAACGATGGTAGGCCAGATCGGGCGGCTGCTGCACCAGGCGCTCTGGCAGCGGGCGCCGGTGGAACGGCTGGCGGATAAATTGGCGGCGTGGATGGTGCCGACGGCCGTCCTCCTGTCTGCGCTCACCTTTGCCTTTTGGACGCGGCAGGCTGACCTGGAAACGGGGCTGATTTACGCGCTATCGGCGCTGTTGATCGCCTGTCCCTGCGCCCTGGGCATCGCCACCCCGCTGACCTTGTGGCTGGGGTTGGGGCGGGCGGCGGAATCGGGCATCATTTTGCGGCAGACGGCCGTCTGGGAACGATTGGCGCGCGCCGAACACATCTTCTTCGACAAGACCGGAACCCTCACCCAACGGCCGCTCCGTCTGCAAGGCGTAGCGGTGGATGGAATAGTCAAAAGCGACTTTTTGGCGTGGGTGACGGCCGTGGAAACAGCCTCCGAGCATCCGATTGGTCAGGCCATCGCTGCCGCCGGCCGGGAAAAGTTAGGGGACGCCGCCCCGCCGCCCGCCGCCGAATTCCGCATTTGGCCGGGCCAGGGAGTTTCTGGGATGGTGCAGGGGACGACGCTGTTTGTGGGCAACGGCCGTTTGATGCAAGCGCAAGAACTGCTGTGCCCATCAACGCTGGAACAACAAGCTGCCCATTGGCGAGAACAGGGGATGATGGTCTTATTCGCCGGTTGGGATGGACAAGTACATGGCGCGTTGGCTCTGGCAGAAACGCTCCGCCCCGAAGCGGCGCAAACGTTGGCCCAATTGCAAGAGCTGGGGTTGACGACGGCCGTCTTAACCGGCGACGACCTCCGGGCTGGAAAACGATGGCAGCGAGAACTGGGCGTCCCCGTTTTCGCCGGACTGCTTCCCGAAGACAAAGTGGCCCGGCTCCGCCAAAACAAAAAAGCGATCATGGTGGGAGACGGCATCAACGACGGCCCGGCGCTGGCGGCGGCCGACGTGGGGCTGGCGGTCAGCGTAGGCGCGGACGTGGCGCAGGCGGCGGCCGACGCCGTCCTCCTCGGCGGCCATTTGGCGACTGGCGGCTTGGCGACCATTCCCTGGCTGGTACAATTCGCCCGGCTGACGATGCGCAAAGTGCGCCAAAATCTGGCCTGGGCTTTCTTTTATAACTTGATCGGGCTGGCGCTGGCCGTTTCCGGCCGATTGCAGCCGGAAGTGGCGGCGCTGTTCATGGTCGCCAGCAACCTCATCGTCACCAGCAACGCGCTGCGGCTGCGGAAACAGCCGCTGGCTGCGGCGGCGGCAAGTTGATACAAAAAATGTAACTACTAAGCCCCTCTGGAATTTCACCACGAAGACACGAAGGCGCAAAGAAAAACCAGAGAAACTTTGTGTCTTTGCGCCTTTGTGGTTAGCAGTTACCAAAAAATCATGACTAAACAACCTCCAATTTACACCAAAAGACGATGGCTGCGGACGCTGGAAAAGGGATGGTCGCGGCTGGAAGGGTGGGTGAACCGGTTTAGCACGGCCAGCGAGGCGTTACGGCCGTACAACCCCCTCTACCACCTGGGCACATTGGCTATCTTTTTGCTCATCGTCATCACCGTCACCGGCGTTTATCTGACCGTTTTCTACCGCCCCGGCACAGACAGAGCCTATCTCAGCGTGACGGCGATGAGCGACACCTGGTTGGGGTCGCTGATGCGCAGCATCCACCGGTACGCCTCCAACGGCCTGATTCTGGTGACGTTTTTGCACATCCTAAAAACGTGGCTCAGCGACCGCTTTTGGGGCAGCCGCTGGCTGGCTTGGGTATCGGGCTGGGTGATGCTGGCCTTGTTTTGGATCATCGGTCTGATGGGTTATTGGCTGGTGTGGGATCAGGCGGCGCAATGGTTAACGGAGTACACCATCAACATTTTTCGCGGGTCGCTGGCCTACTCCTTTTTGGGAGCAGACGTCGCGGCCGGCACGTTTGCCTTATTCGTGATCGTTCTGTTTTTACACGCATTTGTGCCAATTTTACTGCTGTTGGGCATCATCATCCACGCGCTGCGGCTGACGCGGGCGCAATACTGGACGCCGCGCTGGGTGATGGGCGTCACGTTGGCGGCGTTGGCGGGGGTGGCGGCGGCGCGGCCGTTCGCCAACCTGCCCCCGGCCAATTTGGGCCAACTGGTCGCCGGCGCGCGGCTGGATTGGCTGTATCTCGGTTTTTTGCCGCTGGCGGAGCGGGTGGGCAACCCGCTGTTTTGGGGTGGATCGGCGCTCCTCTTGATCGCCGCCGCCGCCCTCCCCTGGTGGCAGCGGGGACAACATGATGGGCCGGCCGTCGTGCTGCCCGATAACTGTACCGGCTGCGCCGTCTGCGCCCGCGAATGTCCGTATGACGCCATCGAAATGCGCCATCGAGATGATGAATCTTCCTACAACTCCATCGCCCTGGTGACGCCCAATCTTTGCACCGGCTGCGGCATCTGCGTCGGCGCTTGCCCGGATAAAGCCATTGAACTAGAACGGCTGCATTCGGCGGTGATGCGGCAGGATTTACAACGCACACTTTCCCGCGCTCAGGCGGACGGCCGTCCTGCCATCATCGTTTTTGCCTGCGACCGGCACGAAGCGTTGGGGACGCTACCCCCCTTGACCGACGCTCAACCCGTCGCCGACGGCGGGCTGGCGGCGGGCGGCTCTATCCCCATCATGCAGGCCAAACTGCCGCCCCGCGTCAACGTCGGCTCCTGGCCGGACAGCGCCGGGAACCCCCGCCCGGTTGTCACTTGCGCGCTTCCCTGCGCCGGAACCATTCACCCCAACTGGGCTTCGGAGATGATGGATGCGGGCGCGGCCGGGGCCATCGTCGTCGCCTGCCCCGGCCACGACTGCGCTCATCGGGAAGGGCCGCATTGGATCGCCGACCGGTTGAAACGGCGGCGTACGCTGCGCAAAGGAAATACGCATTTCCTGGAATTGGCTCCCGGCAACCCGCAGCCGCTTCTCTCCTTGTGGGCGGGGATGATCGGCGATAAGGAGAAGGCGGCGCAACGAGCCACGGTGGTGGGTAAACGGCGCGAACAAATTGAACCGCCAACAGTGTGGGGACAGGCGCGCCATCTAGCGGCCGGTTTGTTGGTTTTGTTGGCGGTCTTTTTGGCGGCGCTGGCGTTGGAGCAGCCGGGCACGGCCGTCCTCCCCGAACAAGGGCAAATCCGGCTGGCGATGAATCATGGCGGCAAGTTGATGGCGGCTAATGAAAATCTGGACCCGTCTGTGTTGGAAAAATTGCCCGACAACGTGGATCCGGCGCAAGTTTTGGGGGGCGAGCGGTATCCGGTGCATTTGCGGGTGGAGGTGGACGGCCGTATCGCCGTTGAGGAAGTGTACCAGCCGCGCGGCCTGCGCCGGGAAGGGGCCATCTACGGCATGAACCGGGTATGGCTGCCGCCGGGCGACCACGCGGTTAAGGTTTGGTTGATGGATGATGAGACGGATTGGCGGCTGGTTTTTGCGGGGGACGTTGCCGTCGCCGAGGGAAGGGTTCGGGATTTGCTGTTTGACGAGGGGGATGGGGTGTTTCGGCTGCGGTGACGGCCGTTTTTCCTTGAAGGTATAGACAAATCTTCATTCCTTCAATATCACCTTGCGGTTATATAGCCGGACGGTTATAATTTGCTGTGTTATGGCATGGAACGTTGAGTATACCGATGAATTTGGGGATTGGTGGGCGATTTTAGATGATGATGAACAAGATTCCATTACCGTGACGGTAACGCTTCTGGAGCAGAAAGGCCCTTTTCTCCCATACCCCTACAGTTCTGGCATTGAAGGATCAAGGCACAATCATATGAGAGAGCTTCGGGTTCAACATAAGGGAGAACCCTATCGTGTTTTGTATGCTTTTGATCCGAGACGCTCAGCAATTTTACTAATCGGCGGCAATAAGGCTGGAAAAGATAGATGGTATGACGAATATATTCCCATAGCCGATAAATTGTATGATGCTCATCTCAAATTGTTAGAAGAGGAAGGGTTAATATAATGGCAAAACCATTTAAGGAACTCAAGGAAAAAATGTCGCCGCAGCGACGCGAAAAAATCGAACATCGCGCACAAGCGATGTTGATCAGCATGGCGCTTCAAGAGTTGCGTCAGACTCGTCAACTTACTCAACAAGAGTTAGCAAATATCCTGAATGTGAATCAAGCGGCTCTATCCAAAATGGAAAATCAAACGGATATTCGTGTCAGCACGCTTAGTAAACTACTTTCTGCCATGGGCGGCACGTTAAAAATTGTGGCTGAATTCCCCGATGGCGAAGTAATCATCAACCAATTTGAACGTGTCTGACAGAAACAGGCACGACCTGCTGTTGGCTAAAACGATAATCGGTTGCCATTTTCATCCGTTCGTATTATCTTGGGGACGATGAAAATTCAGGTCAAATTACTGGCAACCTATCGGGAATATCTACCGGCGGGAACGAACGGCAGTACGCTGGACACAGAGACGAAGCCGGGCGCGACGGCCGTCGCTATCCTGACTAAATACGGCGTACCCACGGACGGCAGCAGCGTGATTCTGGTGAACGGCCGTACCCCCACCCCTGACCAACCCCTCCAGGAAGGAGACGTCGTTTGCGCCTTTCCTGCCAGTGCCGGCGGTTGACCCCCACCCCACCAAACAGAAGGAGTACATAATGAACGGATGGTACGGTAAAATTTTGCGCGTTAATTTGACGAACAGTACAACCTCGGTAGAAACAGTAGACCCCCAGTTTGCCAAAGATTACATCGGCGGCCGGGGCTGGGCCATCAAATGCCTGATGGACGGCATGGACCCGAAAGCGGACGCCCTGTCGCCGGAAAACCTGCTCATCTTCGCCGCCGGCCCCCTCACCGGCAGCCCGGCCCCCACCGGCAACCGGTACATGGTCGTCACCAAATCCCCCCTCACCGGCGTGCTGACCAACTCCAACTCCGGCGGCGATTTCCCCACCTGGATGAAGCGCACCGGCTTTGATATGTTCATCTTTGAGGGGCGGGCGGAACGGCCGGTTTACCTGTGGATTAACAACGATCAGGTGGAAATCCGCTCGGCTGAACACATTTGGGGCAAGCAAGTGCCGGAAACCACCGATGCCCTGCTGGCGGAAACAGACGGCAAAGCCAAAGTAGCCTGCATCGGCCCGGCGGGGGAGCGGCTGGTGAAAGCGGCGGCTATTATGAACGACAAAGACCGGGCGGCGGCCCGCTCCGGCGTGGGGGCGGTGATGGGCAGCAAAAACCTGAAAGCCGTGGTCTGCCAGGGCACGCACCAAATCGGCATGGCTGACCGGCCCGGCATGAAGAAGTTGAGCCAATCCATGAACCAGGAAGTGGGGCACGATTCCAAGACCTCCGTCCTGCGCATTTATGGCACGCCGTATGTGCCGGATGTGACCAATGAACTGGGCATCCTGCCCACGCGCAATTTCCAGACCGGCCGTTTTGAAGGCGTGGAGAAGATCAACGGCCCGGCGTTGAACGAGAGCTTTCTCATCCGCCCCGGCGCCTGCTTCCGCTGCCCCATCGTCTGCAACCGCATCACCAAAGTGGACGCGCCCGGCTACGAAGGGGAGGGGGAAGGGCCGGAGTACGAATCCATTGGCGCGTTGGGCAGCGCCTGCGGCGTGGACAACCTGGCGGCCATCACCAAAGCTAACTACCTGTGCAACGAATACGGCATGGACACCATCACTGCGGGCATGACCATCGCCTGCGCCATGGAAATGTGTGAAGCGGGCATCATCCCCGAAGAAGAGATTGGCTACCCGCTCAAATTTGGCGACGCGGATGGCATGATTGAGTTTGTGAAGAAGATGGCTTTGCGCGAAGGGTTTGGCGACAAGCTGGCGGAAGGCAGTTATGCGTTGGCAGAGAGTTACGGCCGTCCCGAATTCTCCATCAGCGCCAAAAAGCTGGAGTTCCCCGGCTATGACCCGCGCGGAGCCAAGGGGATGGGGCTGCTCTACGCCACCTCCAACATCGGCGCCTCCCACATGTCCGGCGACCTGGCGTATGCCGAGGTGTTTGGCACGCCAGAGAAGATCGATCCGCTGACGATTGAGAACAAGCCGGAACTGATCAAGCGGTTTGAGGACGCCTTCACCCTGATTGACGCTTCCGGCCTGTGCGTTTTCCTGGCGGTGCGCTATGTGTTTGACAAGGACGTGAACTTGTGGCCGACGCGCCTGACGGAGTTGATGAATCTGACGACGGGGGCGGATTACACGCCGGCCACACTGATGCAAGCGGCCGAGCGGGTCTTTAACCTGGAGCGCCTCTTCTTGCTAGAAGCGGGGGTGACGAAGGCGGACGACACGCTGCCCAAACGGATGCTGGAGGAGCCGCTGACGGAAGGGCCGGCGGCCGGTCAGGTGGTGGAGCTGGATGAGATGCTGCCCCGCTTCTACCAGGTGCGCGGCTGGGACGAAAATGGCGTGCCCACGCCGGAGAAGTTGGCGGAATTGGGCATTTCTGCCTGAGGTCAAGCGCAGGAGAAAACGAGCCGCCAGCCTGAATACGAGAACCACTTACTTTACGCCGCCAATTCCAAAATGAAGTAAATCGTATGGCGCTAATCTACAAAGATACTGACGCAACGGCCGTTTCCCCCAAACTTTATCACACTCTCTACGCCAAATCCGACAGAGAAACCGGAGCCATTCATCTTCTGATTTATCACCTCATTGATGTGGGGCAAGTTGCCCAACAATTATGGCAAGAGGTTTTAACGCCAAGTGTGCGGCAGCAATTTGCCCAATGGCTTCAGTTAGATGAGGATGAAACAGGTCGCTTTTTGTCATTTCTGGCAACCCTGCATGATTTAGGCAAAGCCAGCCCTGCTTACCAAAGCAAATACGCTCCAGAATGGCTACGAACAAAACTAAACGACGCTGGCTTGCTCCTCAATGACAGGGGGGATTATCTGGAACAAACCCGCACAGCCCCGCATGGCACAGTCTCAACATGGGCATTACCCAATTATCTGGAAACAGTATGTCAGTTATCGCCGCGTTTTGCCCGAAAGATTGCCACGGCCGTAGGCGGTCATCATGGTGTATGGCCCAGTCCCCGGGAAACAGATTTTATTGACGACGGCCGTTATCCCGCATGGCAGCAAGCAAGAGATGAGTTGGTGCAAGAGTTAGTCACAGTTTTTCAACCACCTGCCGTCACCACCCAACTGCGTGGCGAACCACTAAATGCCTTTTTGACCCTCTTTTCTGGTTTTACCATAGTCAGAAAAAATTTAGCGACATGTTCGCTTACCTGGACATTAAGCCACGAGACGTACAAAAAGAAGTCATTGCCGCTGCCAAAGATGCTCCCGCCCCTGCGCTGCTTATTTTAGAAGCCCCTACCGGCATTGGCAAAACGGAAGCCGCTTTCTACCTGGCCGATACATGGCTGCAAAAACATCAAGGGCGCGGCATCTACATTGCCATGCCCACGCAAGCCACCAGCAACCAAATGTTTGAGCGTACCGTCGAATTTTTACGCCAGCGGTATCCATCAGACTTTGTACAAATTAATCTGGCTCATGGACAGTGGCGTATGAACGACACCCTGTCCGAAATTTCACTGCGCAATATTGGCGAGGATACAAACGGCCGTGTTGCCGCTATGAGTTGGTTCATGGAAAAAAGCAAACGGGCGTTGCTGGCTCCCTTTGCCGTAGGAACGGTTGATCAAGCCTTACTCAGCATCTTGCAAACCAAACATTTTTTCGTCCGACTCTTTGGCCTGGCGCACAAAGTTGTTATCTTTGATGAAATTCACGCTTACGATACCTACATGTCTACCCTCTTTCTACGCCTACTGAGTTGGCTTCACGCCATTGGCACATCTGTTATTTTGCTATCGGCTACGCTGCCTGCGGAAACGCGACGCAAACTCATTCGTGCCTACTCAGGACAAGAGAACAACGAAAAAGCAGATTTCTATCCAGCCTTAACCATTGCCACCGACAATGATCCCCCCCAAATTTTGCGCTTATCTGCACCCGAAGATAGTCCCTTACTGCTAAACTGGCTGAAAAATCGAGAGATGGATGAGATTGTCCAATACCTGCAACAAACCTTAGCCGACGGTGGCTGTGCCGCTGTTATCTGCAACACCGTCAGCCGCGCCCAACAACTTTACCAAGCTGTTCAGGATGCCCAATTTGACCTTACTCCTGATAATCTCATCCTCGGGCGTATAAAAGACTTGGGGGAGGAAATTAACACGACATCAATTCTGAGCTAAACTTTCGAAGAATCACAACAAACTCGAAAGGAAATAGCCTAAAAGGATGCCGTGTTTAATAGATACTATACGTGAAACCAACCCGGA
>JAJRVV010000038.1 GCA_024277135.1 Chloroflexota bacterium
CCGCGAATTAGGCGAAGCTTTCTTCGAGCAAGGCTACAACATCTACATTCCGCGGCTGCCCCATCACGGCAACGCGGATCAGATGTCGGAAGCGCTGCTGGAAACGTCTGCGGAAGAACTGGCCGTCTTTGCCACGGAGACAGTGGACATTGGCCGTGGCTTAGGGGATGAAGTTATCGTCGGCGGGCTATCCGGCGGGGGCACAATCGCCACCTGGATCGCTCAGGAACATGAAGATGTGGATAAGGCGGTGCTGGTTGCGCCCTTTTTGGGGGTTGGTTTTATCCCCACGGTGTTGAATCGGCCGTTTGCCCGCATCATTGACGACATCCCCAACATCTGGATGTGGTGGGACCCCAAAACAAAGGAGGAGAACCCCTTTACACAGCCATACCAGTATCCCCGTTACCCGCTGCACGCGCTGGCGGAGTATTTGCGCCTGGGCTTTGCCGCCCAACAGGATGCGCGGCAAAACAAGCCGGGCGTTAACGCCATCATCGTCATCACCAACGCCAATGATGAATCGGTGAACAACGGCATCATCGCCCAATTTGAAGAGCTGTGGCAGCAGCACGGCGAGGAGTTTTTACGCTCCCATCAATTTGGGAAAGAATTGTCGCTGCCGCATGACGTGATTACGCCGACGCGCGAAGACGGCAATCCGGCGTTGGTTTATCCCGTTATTATTGATAGTATTATCGGGACAGAGGAGTAGGTTGACTTCAGGTAAATTTCCTGGGAAAGATGATAGAGTCCGGTAAAATGCAAGTTGGCAGACGGCCGTTACACCGGCTGCCTGATATGTTTATCCATTGCCCACGGGCAAATTATAGAATGACGGAGGTCATAAAATGAGTAACCAAACTGATGTACCTGTGCAAGTTATTGTCGCTGCGTTTCAGGATGAGAACGCTGCCAAAGCTGCCTATAAAGAGCTGAAGCAGGCCAAAAAGGATCACCTGATCAGCATTGAGAATGCGGCCGTTATCCACAAGGATACGAAAGGCAAAATCCACATTAAGGAGTCCCATGACATGGGCGGCGGCAAAGGCGCTGTGATTGGCGCGGTGACGGTAGGGGCGCTGGCGCTAATGTTCCCCGTGGGCATCTTGCCGGCCGCTTTGCTGGGCGGCCTGGGCGGGGGTATTTTCGCCAAACTGCGCGATACCGGTTTCAAGAATGATCGTCTCAAACAAATCGGCGACGCGCTGGAACCGGAAACGTCGGCCCTGATTGCCGTTGTGCGCCACGAATGGGTGGGTGCCGTGCAAGAGGCGCTGCAGGAAGAGGCAACAAACGTGATGGTAGCGGAACTGTCGGCCGATATTGCTCAGCAATTGCAAGAAGGGGGCGAGGTGGCTTATACGGCCGTTGCCACCGATGAAGGCGTCGCCGCCGAGCGCGTAGCCGTTTCTGACGACGCGGCCGAAGTAACCGCCGTTGCCGCTTCAGACGAAGGCGTGGTTGTGGTAGACGCTGTGGCCGAAGCGGACGAAGGCGAGGAAACTGCGGACACAGACAATAAAGACGAAGCGTAATCACTGACAGACTGAAAGATTGGTTCAATCCTCCGGCGCCGATCAGGACAAGCCTTGAAGATTGAACCAATTTTTTTATTTTTAATCCGGAGGCTGGTATGAGCAAGCGCCGTATTCTTTTGGTAGAACGGGACGAAGCGGAAACTTATTTATTGACGTCGGTCATTGCTTTTGGGGCCACTATTATTCTGGTGCGCCTCTTTCTGGAGTTGACGGGCTATCCCCAGGTAGGCAATGGTACACTGCACATTGCTCATCTTTTGTGGGGCGGGCTGTTGATGTTTATTGCCATCTTCCTGGTACTCATCTGGGACAATCCCATCTTTTTACTGGCAGCGGCCGTTCTCAGCGGCATTGGTATGGGCTTGTTCATGGACGAAGTGGGCAAATTCATCACCAAAAGTAATGATTACTTCTTCCCGGCGGCCGCGCCCATCATCTACGGTTTCTTTTTGCTGACCGTTTTGATCTACATCATTGTGCGCCGGCCGGATAAAGAGAACCCGCGCCGGGCGATGGTGCTGGCGCTGGAGCAGCTTCAGGATGCCATCTACGGAGAAATGGACGAACGGGAAGTGCGGGAACTGCTGCAAAACCTGGATTCGGCCCGTCTGGCAGACCGTAAAGAAATCCGGGAAATGGCGGCAATTTTGCACCAATATGTAGATGAAGGCAATGTGCCGTTCAAGGATTACCAGCCCAATATCCTGCGCCGCGCTGCGGACAAGGTGTCTGCCTGGGGCCAGCAGTTGGGGCAGGCCAAATTACGAGTTCTAATTCTCATCGGGCTGGGGATTACGGCCGTAGGCGCTGTGGCTACGTTGGGGCTGTTACTCATAGCGGCTTTCTCGTCAGATACAGTGGTAGACACGCTTTTCGCCGCTGTTATGAACGAAGCCCAGACACTGGCCGTGGGCGATGTGCGGGGGATTTATATTCGCACCGGCCTTGAGGTGTTAATCGGCCTGGTGGCCCTGGCGGCTATCTTGTTTATCCTGCGGGGCAAGGAGCAGCGCGGTATGATTTTGGCGTTGGCAGCGGTGGTGTTGTCGTTAACGGCCGTACAGCTAATCACCTTCTATCTGTCCCAGTTTACAGCCATCATCCCCACCCTATTCCAGTTCGGCCTGCTCATGATCATCCTGGCCTACCGGCGCTGGTATTTATCGCCACGTAAGGAGCAGTGAGTTCAGAAAGATATGAAAACTGCATTGACGGCCGACGGCCGTGCCATAGAAGCCTCCGCCAACGCGCCGCCGGAAGCCATTTGCCCTTATTGTCAGGCTGTGGTTACATTACGCAGCCGCAAACTGATGGGTAATGGCGGCAAAACGTATTATTGGCGGCACCAGCAAAACAGCAAACTGCAATGCGTCAAACGAGCCAGAATACGCGGCTGATTATCGCGGCTGCTTTCTTCACAGGCTGGACAGGCATCAGGCAAAGTCATTATATGAAAAAACCACTCATTTTATTCCTCGTTGTTCTTACTCTTTTACTTTTTGCCTGCCAGAGTAATATTCCCAGTCCGGCTCCGCCGCTGGAAAACCCGGCGGATACAGCCAATCCGGTTCCTACTACGGACACGACCGGGATCGAAGCTCCGGCAACGGCCGTCACCCTCCCCGCCGATCTCACTGCCCAATTAGACCCTTTCCTGCAATCCCAGGTCTACTCCGAGGGCGGTTTCCCCAAAACGGCCGCGCCCGGTCTGGTCTTGCTGGTGGATACGCCAAACGGCCGTTACCTGCAAGCCGTCGGGTCAGCCAATCTGGACGACGGAACCCCCATGCAGCCGGACGGCCGTCTGGAAATCGGCAGCAACAGCAAATCCTTCACCATCGCCCTGCTCATGCAGTTGCAGGAAGAAGGCGCGCTTTCCCTGGACGATCCCCTCAGCAAATGGCTGCCGGAGCAAGCCGCCGCCCTGCCCAATGGCAACCAGATCACCCTGCGCCAATTGGCTCGGCACACGGCCGGTGTCTGGGATTACGCCGACGCCGTCATCGGCGCGGGCACAACCGATCCCGACAAATTGACACAAGCCTACTCCCCCGCCGAGCTGGTGCAATACGCCGTTGACAACGGCGAGCCATATTTTGCGCCGGGCGACGCGGGCATGTGGCGGTACAGCAACACCGGCTACATTCTATTGGGCATGGTTCTGGAAGTGGCTGCCGGCGAGCCATTGGCCGACCTGTACCAGACACGCATCTTTGATCCGCTGGGGTTGGAAAGCGCGGTGCTGATCGCTGGCGTGCCCCAGAATGAAATTGATGCCCGCGGTTACTGGTGGACAAAGGATGGCGCAAGGCTGGACACAACCAACTGGAACGTCTCACAGGGCTGGGCAGCCGGGGGGCTGGCCATGACGGCCGCCGATTTGGCCCAATACGGCCAGGCATTGGCTGCCGGGGAACTGTTCCAAAACCCGGACAGCCTGGCGGAAATGCGCACCTTCGATCCGGACGCCGCCCCTGCCCCTTACGGTTTGGGGCTGATGGATTTTGGCGATGGTTACTTCGGGCATGAAGGGCAGACGGCCGGATTCCAATCGCTCTGGTTTACCAATCCGGATACGGGTGTCACTGTTGTCGGCTTGACCAATTCGGCCGCTTACAACGCCTTTTCTTTTTTGGAACTGCTGCCCCTTTTCAGCGGCGAACCGGGCGTTCTGCGATCCGAGGAATGGCAGTGGGAGCAGTTCCTCACGCCGGACGGCAAGACGACGTTTGACGATACCGAAGCCGTCAGAATACTTTTTGGCGTGTTTGGCGGCCCTGAAGGCGTCATTTTGGGCAGCGAGGCGTGTGATTTCATTTCAGGAACGCACAGCATTGACGGCCGTGGCGGTATCTCTTTTGCGTTGGATACCTCGGCCAACACCTGTGACGCGGATTCTCCCGTGACGCAGCTCGCGCAGCATTTGCGTGACGCGGTCCGGTATCATTTTGAGAACGGCCGTTTATTCATTGAACTGCCGGCCGATGCGGGAACACTGGTCTTCAAGCCGCCTGCACCGCTCAGTACAAGTGTTCCGGCAGAATCCACCCCGGCAGTTGAAAGGGATGCGGAGATAACGGCCGTTCCCTTCGATCTGGGCAACGCCGTGTTGGTGCAAACAGGGGGCATAAGCGAAGAAATGCGCGAGATGCCCGTCCGCCTGGAAGGATTGATCGCCGCGCCGCCCACGGGTGACAATCTGCCCATCGCCATTATCATGCACGGCAGCCACGGCAGCGGCTGCGACTCGCCGGACGACTATACCGAAGCGTGGCCTTGCCCCGATGACGAAAGCAAACATTACAAAGGATTCGCCTATCTGCTGGAAGCGTTAGCCGCGCAAGGGTACATTGCCGTCAGCATCAACGCCAATCCCGCCTTTGTGATGGCGTATGGCGAAGCAAACGGCAACATGCGCCTGCCGATTTTGTTTGATATGTACCTGGAGCAAATCGCCGCCGCCGCCAATGGCGCAGACGTAAACTTTGGCGTAGACCTGGCCGGGCGCGTCAATTGGAACCAACTGGTCATTCTCGGCCACTCAAACGGGGGCGAAGCGGTGAACTGGATTGTAGACGGCCGCGCTGGCCGCACTGACGCCGCGCAAATCAACGCCGGACAAGGCCCCATCGCCGCCGCCATCCTGCTGGCGCCATCCAACACCACCACAGGCGAAATGGAGATGGCGCTGCCCTTCGCCGTCATCCTGCCCGCCTGCGACCGAGACATCGTCGGGCTGGATGGGCAAAGTTATTATGAATATGCTCGCATGAAGCCGGAACGGGATGCGTTGACCGCTTCTGTGTATCTGGTTGGGGCCAACCATAACCGCTTTAACGCCGCCTTGCAGGAGGATGACCGGCTGGGCAATGCCAGCGCAGTGTGCGATGGCGCATTGTTGTCGCCCGCAGCGCATCAAGATTTTTTGGCAAATTACGTCCCCCGCTTCTTTAACGCGGCGTTGGGCGCGGGAACTGGGGATACCGCCGCCATAGCCGTTGACCCGGCACAAGCAGCCCCGTCTACGCTTTTTGGGCGCGACGTTCTTACCTCGCTGGCTTTACCCACAATGCAGCGTTTGATCTTGCCGCTGGCAGGGGAAGGGGCGCGGGGGGCGGCAACGGCCGTTTTCTGCCCGCAAGGTTTCCTCACACCGGAAGATGACATTGAAGCGTGCCGCCGCAACCAATATAACCAGCCCGGCCTGCCGGAAATGCTGGCACTCTCCTGGGAGGGGACGGATGGCGTGTATGAGGCTGCCCTGCCTGACGGATCGCATGATTTGTCGGGATATGAGACGCTGCATTTGCGCACGGCCGTTGATCCGTTAAGCGAATTGAATGAAGCGGAACAACCACAATCGTTTTCTGTACAATTGGTGGACGGCGCAGAAAAAACGGCCGTTGTTTCCCTGACAAACGAACCCGCCCTCGCTTTCCCCGCCGGGGAACTGCTGCTCAAAGATTACGCGCCAATGCCGCTGTGGGATAACCACGTTATTCTCAGTTCCATCCGCGTGCCGCTGGCCGAATTTAGCGGCGTGGATTTGAGCGACATCCAATCCATCGCCCTGCTTTTTGAGGCGAATGACAGCGGCGCCATCTTCCTGACGGATTTAGAGCTGCTGCGGGCAGATTAGGCGTTTGATTTGGGGATAGTCGTCATTTCGGCCGAAAACTGCAGGACGATTTACAAAATCGCCCCACGAAAAAAGGAATTGACAAAAATGAACAAAACATGTCGTTGCCGGGCCCGACGATCCATTACGCAGTCGCTGGTCAACTGTCAAAGAACGCAATCAAGCGCTCTTGACCACTTTCCTGAAAAACCACGATGATTTCATCATACGCACCCATCCTGATCTTGTCTGCCA
>JAJRVV010000039.1 GCA_024277135.1 Chloroflexota bacterium
CCTCATGGGAGCCGACGGCCGTTCCGACTTGGACCGTCGGAGGCGATGCAACCGAACGATTCGGTCTAAATCCCTCATGGGAGCCGACGGCCGTTCCGACAGTAGTTATCCACAGTGGGAATACAGCCATCTTTTTCGTGCATTTTTAACCATCTTGTGCCTTATCCGTCCCATTTTCATCCTGTTATTTCCTCAAAACCACCTCGCTTTGTCCCACCACTCTCGCATTTGCGAGGGTCAGCAAAAGGTATGCCATTTTCGTACAGATTTAAGGTTCCCTTAATCTTTTTCCACCCTCTCCCACACCCTCATTTCGCCTGATTTCGTCCTCAATCACCCCCAATCGCCTTCAGCGAGCCTCATTCGCTGAATGTCCCCCATCTGCCACCCTTCTGCCCGCTGCTTTCTGCCCGCCGTCTTTCCCCGTCATAGCCGTTCCACCGCCCCCATCCCCATCGTCGTCTTGTGCCCGGTTCCGGTATAGGCGATGAGATGGGACAACCCCTGGAACAGGCTCAGGTAAAGCAGCGCCGATGATTTGGCGGTAAATTGAACCTCGCCCACAAAGCCGGTGAACGGAGGTTCTTTATGGCTGATAGCGACGACGGCCGTTTCAATCCGGTGCGCCGTCACAAACACGTTGTCCCGGCACCAATCCAGCCAATCGCCGGGAATAAGCAAGTCGGGGGACGCATACGCATTCCACACCCGAAACGGCCAGCGAAACACATTGGCCGGCAGCGGCAGCGGCAAATGGCCCGGCCCCTGCCGGAACGCCGTCGGCGACAAGAAGCGCAGCCCCACTTCTTTCTGCGGCAGGCTGGCCGACAAATCGGAAAAGGTCGGCCCCGGAATCAACGTCGTCTCCGGCACATAAAAAGATTGCCGCCCCAGCCGCAGTTCACGCCCCGCCTGTTTGACCTGCTGCCAGCTATGGTAAAGTATCCCGGCCGATTGTTCATTGAACACGTTCAAGCGGATGCCGGCCAACGTGCCCTCTTCGCCGTCATAATAGGGCGTTAAATTATATGGCTTGGGCGCGTCGTGCCCGTGCAGCCAGGCCGCGTCCTGGGCGCTCCGTTGTTTCAACACGTGGTACAAGACGCCATGCAGTCCGCGGGCGGTGACGTGTTGGCCCAATAAGGGCTTTTCGATGCCTTGAAAGCCGACGCCGATCCGGTATAAGGTCATGCTGGCTTATCCTCCTCTCATGACCCGCTCTGGCACAAAGGCCACATCTATTTGAATCGGCTCCGGCTCAGCTTGGGGCAGCCACTGACCAGCGTCATCTCGCAACGATTTCATATACTGCATATCGCAGCGGCGCGCCAGGCAAGCCAGGGTCATGCCCGCTGTCATGGGCTTGAGGCCGCCGGTGATATCGGCTATCAGATCGGCCGTTGTCAATCCATATTGGGGCGCTTCGTTGTTGATGATGTGGACGATCAAATCGTAAGTAGACTCGATCTCGTCTTCGTCAACCACGTACTGCGAACCGTGATGGAGCTGCAGACGGCTGCCAGCAAACTGTTTTTCCAGAGAAACGGCCGTGGGCAGCGCCGCTTTGCTGACAACCACCCAGCAATGTTCCAGCACAGCCCGGTGATAACCAATCGAAGCTGGCGCCGCTCCCAGCGTTGGACCAACCAGCAAAATCAACCCTTTTCGTGCGGTCGGCTTGAGTTCTTCGGACAGGTCTACCCGTCCCGGTACCGGGCGGCGCAAGCTGGAGATGACCAGGGCGGTCACCGCCACGACCAGCGAGGCCAGCGCCAGCCAGTAGCCACCCTGCCATTGCCCCGGTTCATTAGTAAAATCGTAAATGGCCTGGAGAACGAGGGTTAAAGCGGCCGTGCCGATGATGAACATCAGGACGGACCGGTTGGGATCGAAGAAGTTGAGGAGTTTGTTTTTCATAACGTCATGTTAGTTCGCGTCTTCCTTGGAATAACTAATCTACCTGCTGTACCAGCGCCGGAAGTATATGAAGTTGACCGGACTTTGTGCGCTCCATCGCCTGCCAATATCTTGCCTGCCGCTGGCGGTGACGTAATCTTTCGCCGCACTCAGCACCACCCCAAGCAGGAAACCGGCGATGACGGGGATGAGGGTGGCGGGTTTAAGAAGGCGGGTCATGAGCTACTGACGACCTCCTCAAGAGACGCATCAAGGCTGGCTTGTACCTCCTGCCGTACTATCGCGGCCAACGTCTGACCCTGCTCCTGGGCGACAGCCGACGTGTCGGGCGGCATGAGGTAAGGGTGCGCCTGTTCCTGTTCCAAAGCTACCAGTTGTTGGTAACACTGGTAGTTGAGAATAGCGACACGAGGCTTGCCATATCGTTCGATAACGACATCATCTTCCAGCATGGCCTGGTCGAACACCCGGCCAAAGTTTTGCTGTACTTCGCTGGATTTGAGCGTGACAGGCATAATACGCTTCCTACTTATGATCCTCTGGGCGAAAAGGGAACGGCCGTTTTAACCCTATCATTACGGTTCTGATTTAAACAAGATTTGTGGCGGTTCTAATCTCACTCCCCACGAATCCTGCCTGCTCCACCTTTTTGGTAAGATCGCTTTTCTAAAGGCGATTTGAATAGAAACTCCCGAATATTCGCACCAACGTACGATATAGGATCGCAAAACTTCTTTAGCATACTCATGCACATCGTCCGCATTGCTAATCAAATAGCCAGTAATTTCCTTGGGGTTCTGAGAATGAACTGTAGCATCAACCACTCGACACAATTTTCGCATCTCTTCACCGTTTAACAACTTCCCTTCATTTCCTCGATCTCGCAACTTACACTCCCCTACCCAAAAAATATCATTGTGCGCAATGTAAACATCCACTTGACCGGCCTCTTGTTCCACATCGCTGGGTGCATGTTCCGGATCATAGCAACCCAATTCTCTCCGCAATTTTCCCAGAGTCTTAATCTCAAATTTCTCGGAATGCGCATGCGCTGGTGACTGAATATGGCCAGCATGTTCCCCTACCTTAACTATATCGTTTATATTTTTTATCTGGAACCAACAATCATTTTCCCTTATCCCCATCTTCCGCCACAATGCTTTAACGATCTCTTTCATTCCAGTAGGTGTATAGAATTTCGTTGCAGGAAAATCATGTCTTTCTAACAATTCTTCTTCTGGAATAAGAACTGAAACACCACCCTCTTTTCTTGAATTGAGCGCTATGGTTAACAACTGTGATTCTACGACCTTACTTCGACAATCTAGCATGTCGATCAAACCATCGTATATATCCTCAAGCTCTGCTGATATTGGGGTGTCTATCGGGACCGAAAAGGAGGCTCCCAGACCTTTCATAATGGGAGCAAGTATTCGTATAATCGGTTGAACATTAGGAGATGGGTCAACTAAACAGCTTTCGAAAATTTCAATGTACTTTTCAAACAGCCCATTTCCGTCAAGCGCAATCAGGTATTCAGCCTTCTCTATATTTTCAGCTATATGCTCCAATGCCACTGCACATCGTGGTTCTGGAGCAGCCAGTTCAAATACCAGTGGGTCAATTGCCCAAATCATGAAACATCCTTTAATTTAATCGGCTTTCATTCTAATTCGAGCAAGTTCCGCGGCTTCACGTAAATCATCAGAAAAGAAATCACGAAAACGTACAGGATATTTCTTGAAGCTGCCGTGCTTGTCTATTTCTATCTGTTCAACCTTACTGATTGAACCAGGGCGATCAATGAAGTAAATATTTAAATTTTCTAAATCAAGATAACAATTGGGATTGTCTTCCTCGCTCTTGTGCTGCCCAATAGATGTTTCTGCCAATCGCTTTTGTAAACGCAAGAGTAGATGCTCGCTATGGGTTTCTAAGAGAAAAGAAACATGGCTTGAGTTTCGTTCAATTTGAGGCTGTTCGTTAGCGTCTTTATAAACTCGGATGGTGTAGATTTCGTTCACAAATAGATCAGCTAATTGCGCTTGGGCGCGTGGGTGCAAATGTAATTCTGGTTGTTCAATCGTTACAAGAACGGGACTATTTTCTGCGACTTCTCTAGGAGCAATTACTCTTTGACGGGCTGTTACACATTGTACAATAACAGGCAGAACCTGCGATGCACCAGAACCGGTATTTTTGAGGTTGATGGGCGGTTTTGATTCTTTTTCTTCTATTTCAATGATGGACACCGTTGCATCTTTGATTCTAAACTTTTGAACTGGCGGGGGAATTTGCAAACCCAAATCAAGTCCTTTAAGCCATTTGTCTATTCTTTCTAGTTTTTCATCATCCAAATTCCCTTCCAAAAAATCTAGAAATGCAGCATATTCTTCATTTCGCCAACGCTGACGGCCGATTTCATCCAATAGATAAACCCGCTGTGGCTCCGGGCGAACGGGACCAATGTATTCAATCCCCTTTAGAAAAATGGTAATGCTTTCCGCCAGGTGACCGAATACACTCTCTAATGCAGAAACAGGCGGATCCATAATTGAGGGCAAAAAGCTGTTAGGAAATCCAAAGGTGGTTCGCTGCCAATCCTGTTCAAACCAACTTGGCAAATCGGTGTCCAATCGCCAATCGTATCCGACCTCGTAGCGCGTTTCCTGGTCCAACCATAACGCCGAGAGCAGGGCGTGGCTGTTCGGTTCCTCGGTGATTTGCCAATCACAAGACAGATCAATGCCAATTAGTTCTGCCTCGCGGTGAGGGTCGTAACCAAAAGTGAGCGCCAGTGTCAGGGTGTCGTCTTTGCTGGCAACAATGGTTGGCAGACCATTGTTAGTACGCCAGCGGTTAATTTCCTCCCGTACCATGTCGGCTGCTTCTGGAACCAAACAACGAAAATGAAAACGCATTAATTTGTTTTTATCTTTCCCGTGTACGGTTTCAATATACCCACCCAAATCCACGCCAAATTCTGATGTGAATTGCAAGGTGTACTCATCTGGTTTATCAAGATTCTGTCGCAAAAGGCGCAAGGCGCGGAGTATGGCGCTTTTGCCGCTGGAGTTACGGCCGAATAACAACGTAATCGGCCGTAACTCAATCCAGTCTGTATCGGCAAAGGCCATAAAGTTTTCCAGGCGAATCGCTTTCACTGTCATCGTTGTTTACTCATCCAGGCGCACATCTTGCGCTTCCGGCCCCTTCATCCCTTTCCCAATTCTATAAATCACTTTATCATCCTCGTGTAACGTCGCTAAACCAGCCAGGCGGCTTTTGTGGACATAGACATCACGCCCGCCCGTTTCCGGCACAATAAACCCATACCCTTTCTGTGCATTAAACCACTTTACCCGACCCCGCAACTCTTAAGCGCCGGTTGGTTCACACTCAACAACTTTTCGCCTTCTCGATCATGAACAGTCAGAACTCTGACTGAGGCAGCCTGTCCTTCTTTATACTGCTTACCCCCCAGCCTGTCAGCCGGAATAAAACCCATCATTTTGTCCGCTGAAATCCCCGCCAACTCCAAATAAACATCACCGTTGCTTTCGATGAAATAAACGGTCGTTTGCAATAAATCACCTGTCTGTGGCTCCGTCTTTGGGCGTGGTTTTGATTTTTGTGGTGTCACTTGATGAGGCTTTGTCTCAGTAACTCGCGGTTGGGAGCCGGACTTATCAGCAATGACACTAAACGGATCTGGCAACGCTGGCCTTTCCTTGTATTCATTAAATGTTTCTGGTTGTCCATCACGACGGCGACGGCCGGTGGGCCGTTCAATCTCCATATAGCGGGTTTTTGCCAACCAATCCGGTGAACCCTCATGCCATTCCAGCATCGCCAACAACATTTGGACACGCTCTAACTCCGTTATCTGATTGAGCCTTGCGCCCAACCCTTGTTCTTTTAACAAATAGTTGTTCAACGCCTCCAGGTAAGGCTGAACGTCAGTGGCCTGAGTTGCCTCCTGCCAGGTATCTGCGTCAAACAGGGTTTGGTATCGGGCACGGCGATCTGTAGTAAAAAGGCGCGGCGTAATGGATACGCTGCCCATCCCCAATGGTTTGCCCATCCCCAATTTGTGGCAATACTTTTTGTTTGGTTCGCCCGGAAGCGCCAAAACCCACCATAACAAACCTAATTCTTCAGGGCGTAAGTTTTCGAAACGGACTTTAAAGTGAAATTTCACCCCCGTTTGCACCGGCCTGATTTGGGTTAACTGCTTCGGGTGCTGCCTCTCAACAGAACTGGCTTCAAGGTCTGGCTTATCACCTTTATGCCAATACATTTTATACCCCCGAATTTGGGTTTCATCCGGCGGCGTACCGTAATGAGCCAAACCAACTTTGTTATCGGGATGGTGACCATTTTGCCCTGCCTTGCCATCTTGTACCAGGTAATGCTGGAAGGTGGTTGGCTTTGGCCCAGACAAGACATGCGGTGTTATTGGTTCGTCCTTCAGCCAGATACCATTGTTAGCAGCGACGAAACGAGCATCACCAAAAAAGACACGGCCAGCGCGCTGCCCTTTGAGGCCGATTATTTTCCCATTTTCTCTTTCTTCAACCCAACCAAATACGGCATCTACCAGATCTGGTTTGTCACTTTCACGCAAATGAGCCGGAACAAAGTCTCTTGGATTGGCTGCCCTGCTTTCACCCGGCACGTCCAGCCGGGCAGGGATGCGGAAATTGGGGGAGTGTCCAAAGTAGCGAACTGTGTTGCCTTCCGGCACGTAAAAAATGGGCGCGCCATGTTTCAGGCAACCCCACCCTTTGCTGCCCCATGCTTCTAGCTCCTCTTGGAAGGGGGTAAGTCCGTTACGGTAGTCGTCTATGGCCCGTGGATCTATTTTGATCGCTCTGGCTCTTTCATCTGCTGTGAGGATGAGAGCGTGGTTTTTGCGATTGGTTTTACTGCCTGTTTCCATCATGTTGCCAGAGCAAACGAGAAACCCTTGATGTCTGTGATTGTCTTCACGAGAACCGATGCGGGTAACGGCCGTGTACTTGCCCCGTTTACCCCTTCGATCTTCCACTTCAAACGAAACTGGATGGTACAACGGCCGATAATCAGGGCTGTTTAAGCGGTATAGCCTGGGAATGGTTTTAGCAGGAATGTTCCGTTCTTTTATTTTCAGAAACGCGCTTCTTTCTGCCAATCCTAAGGATGAAGGCAATTTGGCCGGTTTAATCCACCATTCATCGCCTCGTTTTTGCAGAAAACCGGCGCGGACATTACGGGCAAATGGACCAACCACCTCCCGATACGGGTCACGTAGGGGATCGTCAGACTGGGCGGCAACAGCGCGATAGGTAAAGGTGGGTGTGGGCGACACGTAACGCATACGGCCGTGTCCCACAACTTCCATTATTTGCCGAATCATGCCGCGCAAACTGCTGCCTGGAATCAGAGGCACATCTTTTTCCACGCTAAAGAAATCAGCCATCGCCCGCTTCTGCGCCTCGTTGAGCTTGTCTGGGCCAGCTTGTCCAAATTCTTCCAACTGCTTTTCAGTCAACATGCCGCGCACATAGGTCGGGGAACAAGTTTCAAGGTCGCACTCTATCCAACCGGTGACACCCATCGGTTCAGGATAGTATCGGTCGTGGTCAAGCGGCGGCTGAGCTTCCACCATTTTTCTCGGTAGAGGAACAAAGTTGTATGGGGCCACTGCCCAAACATTCTGTCGCGCTTTTTTGTCAAAACGAGGCTTGGTAGGATTCGTATGTTTAAGAGCCATTAGTCAATCCTCCTTAAAGGCTACCAACCGGCTGGCCGTAACCTGGGCAAAGCCTTCCCGGTTTAAGTAATGGCGTAACCATAAACGCAATGCGTGTTCATCTGTCGGACTGGCAACGATGGGCACGGCGTGGCGCATTCCCTGCTGGCCATCGGCCAACAGCGTAAAACCATGCGCCAGCGGCTCGCCAAAAGTGCCCCACAGCATGTAAGGTTCGTCAAACGATTCCAGCCAGACGGCGTTGTTTTCATCGCCGGAATCGCTGATGACACGGCCGTGCCACACCCCTTCCCCATCCTTCCAGATATACAGCTCACCCTTGTCGCCAAACAGCCGCGCCTGCTGCAGCGTCGCGTCCCGCAGTTCGGCGCAAACCGACTTGGCAACAGGATGATTTTGCGCCGCCTCAAAAGAAGTCACCAGCGCGTCCTCTTCCAGCCGCCCCCAAATCACGCCATCATCGGCATGGGCCAGCAGCCAGCGCAGGTTTCGCTTCTTCGCTTCGGCCGCCAGCCAGGATTTTATATTTTTGTCCGGCACGCTGATTGTCCTGTCAACCTGCGCCGGGCGATCCACTATTTTCCGCTTCATGCCGCCTCCTCCTTCTGCAAATAATCGTTCAGCTCATCCACAAAGGCTTGCAATTCCTGATAATTGGCCGGCAGATGCAGCCGTTCCCCGTTGGCTTTGATCTCCCAGGTTGCCTCGCTGCCATTTTGATGCGTCAATTTCGCCCAACGGCCCGCCAGACGGCCGCGGCCGACGCTGCTTTCCCCGCCCAGAGGCAGGTCTCCCGTCCACAAATCTTTGAGAAGCAAGAGCAGCAAGCCGATTTCACGGGACTTTGGCGACAACAGGCGAATTTCCAACACGATTTTTGTCTGCGGTAGGCCAAAAACGGGCTGTTCATTAAACAACGCCGTTTCCCGCGCCCCGCCGGTAAAGCGGTCAATACTGACTCGATTCTGAACCAGGTCGGCACGGCCGTTTTCCACCACCGACTCTTTCACCCACACCCGGCTGGCTTTTAACTTGTCATTCCCTTCCCGGTCTTTGTAAGTCCCGCCAAACATACCGTTGATCAACTCATTGGCTTTGCTCTGCGTATCCAACGTATTGGCGATTTTCTGCGCCCGCGCCCGCAGCGCACCGGCCAGGCTGGTTCCAGAAATCACTGGTTGCGGCTCTGTCTTACCCACCCGGCGGGCGTGCAAATGCACCATATCCGGCCCGGCGTCATCTCTTCCCTCACCGGAACGAATCAACAGCGAACCATTCAGGCCAAATTCAGCCTGAATGCTAAATTCCTTTGCCCGGCGTTCGATGAGAGCCACATCTCCCAATGCCTTCCCAATGGAATCCCGCGCCGGTACGGACAAGGGAACATTCCCATTTTGCAACCAGTCCAGCAGTTGATCAGAATCAGTCAGGTCGAAGGTTTTGACCCGCCAGCCGCTCACCTTCACTTCCCCCTGCCCTCGGTGTTTGCGCGCGCCCAGGGTGATAAGGCCGTTTTCCAGCCCGGTCAGCGCCGTAGCCAGCGCCGATTTCAATTTTGTCTCATCATCTTCTGCCCGGATGAGCAGCTCAAAGCGCAAAGGAAATGTCGTTCCCGCCTGCCAAAACTGGGTATCAAACAACGCATTATCAGCGGCGGTGCGGCTGTTCCCCTCAATCCGGACGCCGTGCCGGATCACCGTCCCCGGCGACTCCCCAACAGCGTCTTCAACAATCAGGCTGCTTTGTTCGCCGCCATCATCCCCTTTACGGCCGCCAAACAGGCGCACGGAAACATCCTCCTCGGCCGCCTTTTGTCCGTAACCCTTCTCCCATTGGCGCAGATAACTGCGCAGCGCCCCGGCAACAGAAGCGCCCGTCAGCAGGGGCTTCCCTTCATACGCATCTACCAACAAAGGCATATCCACCAGATCGTCGGCGTCGCCGCTGCCGAAATGGGCCGGCGTTTGCAGCGCCAGTTCGCCCTCGACGATGATGCGTTTAACAATTTTCCGGGATCGTTTTCCCGACCAGAATGCGTCTGCCATCGTCACCCCTCCTTTTCCTTAGCTGCCTGGGCCAAAACGGCGTCCAGGTAGCGCAGGTTATACTCATAAGCCAGATCATTTTCATTGGCGCTCGTTGTCCCGATTTTGGGTATCTCTTCCGGCTTTAACAGCAAATCCCTGTGGAGACCAGATGAGCCGCTCACCTCGCGCAGCCACGCCAGCAATGTTTGGTTACCCACTTTGACAGCAAATTGTTTCCGTGTGGCTTGCCGTTTCTCCAGGCTTTGATAATACTTTTTCAACCGCCCTCTGCCATTTTCGTGGTCGGCCATCCCCATCACATCCCGGACAACTTGCCGCAGCCGGTTTAACTGGCTGGCCTGCGGGCCGCGAACCTTTTTGTCTTTTACAGCCTGGGCCAGTTTTTCGTCTAATTTTTGGCGCAGGAGGCGTTTAGTCATAAGCGCCGCAACTTTTTCGCTGGGACTATCGGGCACCAGGGGAATGGGATCAATGTCTGGCGTCTCATCTTTATCCGGATCAAACGGTTTCCAGATGGCTCGCGAATGCCAGTTGACGGCCAACCGGCCAAAGCCTTCGCCCCGTCGCTCGCCAATGCCGTCCGCCAGTAAATCATCCAGCTTCTCTTGTGTGCAGTCGCTTGCCCGGAGAATGAAGACGCTGCCCATGCTCACTGCCAGCGCCTGCGGAATAGGCAGCCCCCATTTTTGATTGAACCCGCCCACGGCCGTGCCGCCGGTGTAGGCGCGTTCCAATGCTAGGTCGCCGTTAAGCTTTTGGGCAACGGCCTGCCGCACCAGGTCAGCATCCACGACATACAAGCCATTTTCGTCTCGGAAAAGGGCGTCGCTTAGCAGCGTTACCACCAATGTCTCGGCAATCGGGCTGTCTTGCCCCGTTTCCTGCCAGGAATCGCGCGTTTCCAGATGATGAATGCGAGTACGGCCGTAACCGCCGCTGCGCGAGCCGCCCACCATCACTTCTCCAGAAAGCAATGTCTCCAGCAACTTTTCATCGCCATCCTGGCATAGAATGGCTGCTTGAAAGGTTTGCCCGGCAGCCAGCGCCTCATACCGGTACACCGCACTGGGGGTGTCTTCATCCTGCACATATTGGCGATGAGCCGCCCGCCCCATACGACGGTTGCGCGCCGTGTGTACGGCGATGGTTCGCGCAGGAGACAATCTGTGAACCTGTCCGGATGCAGGTATCCAATACCCATCCACCCCTTTCCACTGCGTCACAGGCTCATCTTCGACTTCAGGTATTGGTTTTGGGTTCACAACAAAGTCAAAAATGGATGCGGTCTGGGGGCGGCAACGGGCGTCGTTCTTCTTCCGTCGCCATGATTTGGGCGCGGGCAGAGACCGCCGTCCTTCTTCCTCCAGGTATCCATTAAGGTAGCGGGTCGAACCATCCAGGAACAGGCGTCGGAATGTCGGCTCTGCGGCATCTACATCGGCGGGATCAAGCTGGTTATGGCGAATATAGGCGCCGGCCAGGACGCCCCGCAGCACTGGCCCAGGCAAGTAACTATAGGCCACACCGCTGTTCGGATCGCCGGCCAGTGAGGTGACCAGACAGGGTTCTAACAATTCAAGTCGGTATGTTAAGATTTTCATGCCGCCGCTCCTTTTACCAGACTTTGGAAATGAGACAGCATCTGGTCGGCAAATTTGTCGTTTTTTAGATTAACCAATGCAGCTTGCAACCGCCCCCGCCCCCGATTTCGGCTGGTTCCGACCCGACGGAAGGCCATAACACAAGCGTTGAGCAGCGCCAGCGGGTCATCATTTTCCGGCGTTTGATCCAACGTCAGGTGGGCGATAAATGGCGTCTGGCGAATGATGACCCGCATCGCCCGCAGGCTGCCTTCGTCGGGCGCGCCAGTTTGCTCATCAACGGCCGTTTGCCGCCGAATGTCCGTTAATGAAGCCAACACCTCTGCGGGCCTCAGCCGTTCGCCCTCAATATCCGCCTGCACCGTTTTCTGCAACGCCTGAGGCAGTTGGGCTGGGCCAACATACAAATGCCCAGCCTCTTTGTAAGTGCTACCAGCCTCTCCAAACAAAAATTGAGCGGCTGCCTCTAACCGGGCATGTCCTGGATGCCCATCCAGAGCGTACAAAATGTTGGCGCATTCTTCCACCAACAACCCTTTCAACGTTCGCCCGCGCAAGAAAGGAAGCCCGGTGTTTGGATCATACTCAACTTCCTGGTCTACCAAACCAGTCACGCCATCACCCCGGCCAAATGTGGCGTCGCTGAGCAGGGTGAAATGTAGTTCAAGATTCATATCGTTCTGCCTCCTCCAAGGAGATAAACCAGTCGGCCAGTTCCAATGCGTCAAAGTAGCCGCAGTAGGGTTTTTGTTCTTGTGTCAATGGGTCGCTTCCTAGCGCTTGCCACCCCTGTCTAGACCAGTTGTTGGCAGATGAATGAACATCTGGGAGGGGGTTGTTTTCGTTGTAGTGGAGTAGGAATTTGGAAACGGCCGTCGGCCCCTGCCGCAGCACGTCGCGTAGCGCTTTCATCTTGTTACGACGCACCGACCAATCCGGCTTTTCTCTGCCGTTTTTCTTTGTGTCTTGAAAAGCTTGAATTCCCTCCCAAACCACCCGCCAGCTTCGATGAGGTTGAAGCTGGTTATCGTCGACTGCCACCGGCCGCAAGGTCAACCATCCGGCCGGCTCCCCATACTCCCGCTTACGGATAAAATCTATATCGCCCGATAGGCCGGTCAGGGCAAAATGCCAGTCCAGATACGAACCGGCGGTATCTTCATCCAATTGTTGATATGCTTTCGCTTTACCAATCAACTGTTCAGCTAAATCATATGCCTGGGCAAACGGGTAATGGCTTTTGACGATAGATACTCCGGCGCAGCTAGTGAGACGTTTCTTGAAAATATCTTCAGTCGCCTGTTCAAATGCTTTCAGGTAAACGAGGGCGAGGGAGAGACCAAGACGGCCGTCGCAAACAAACGTCACATCATCCCCGCCAAACACAATCGGGCGGAACGGCAGGAAATATCCCCCATCAGGATTTTCTTTGTCTGGAGACAAAACCACTTCAGAAAGTAAATCGCCAAACGCATTCCGATGCCGAATCACATCTTTATGAACGTCATCCTGACCCAACCTCCGAATTAATGCGCCCAGAGCTGTATTTAACGCTCGTTTGCTTGCATCCTTCACATTGTCTGAAAATTGACGTAAAGTCCAAATTAAGCCCTCATCATCCGTTTCGTACTCCTGGCTTATCGCCTGAACCAGTTTCCCCATGCCATTGCCATCGGCATGGACAATAGCGATGTAACTTTCCTCCCCTTTAGAACGGCCCAAATTGTCAAAATCATACGGGAAACGATAAGCTGATAGTTCCTTCCTGTCCAAGTAGTCGTCCAAACGTTTATTGGCTTGCTTAACCGCCTTTATCTTGGCGTGGATCTCGGCCGAGGCCGGGTAGATGTCATCCTCGGCAACCTCAACCAGATCTACTGCCGGGAATCCGGTAGAACGACACATTTGCATAACCCCCAGCCCCCAGACTGGCGCAGCCTGGCGGCGGCTCTGTTTCTCTACCGCCAATTTCTCAAAGGTGTCTTGCAATGTCTTTGCCAGGGAATCCGACCGATTAAAATCGCTGTGGGCTATCACGAGTTGTAAGTTTGGCGCATCAGCCAGGACTTTTTTCGACAAGTCCCGTTCAAAAGCGTCCGCTTCATTTCCGCCCCGGAACAGTATCACCACGTTCCCGCCGCCAGCATATATGACTTCTGCGGCCAGACTGCTGCTTGGGTCCAGAATACTATTCCCGTTCAGTTTTCCAGCAGCGGCGGTTTCCACGTTATGCGGCTCGGGTACGCAGGAGAGCGCCCATTCGCCCGTTGCCTGCGCCACCAAAAACGAAGCCCCAATGTTCTCTCGAAGCCGGTTGCTGCCAAAAATGTATGGCTGGATTTGCGTAGTATCAACGATAACTAAGACCATGGCTGCGGCTCCTTGCATTGTTTCTCGATCCATTTGCGAAATTCCTCCTTCAGGTTTGGGAGATGCGAGCGGCCAAACACGCGGATACGGCCGTCTAAATCCATATCCTGCTCCATCTGATCCTGTAAGTCTTGTGGTCTGTCTGTTGGGCAAACCAGCGCCACCCGTACCTCATCACCGCCAATTTGCCGGGCGCGGACGTAAGCTTCAAACAGCTTCGGTTTCAGTTTGTTCCATTTACCCTCCGTGCCACAGGATAGAGCGTATAATTGATATCCACGCAGTGCCACCACATCTATCTCAAATTGTGGATACTGTCCGCCAAGTTTGCCCTTTACAAAAACATTCTGTACGCAATCTTGCAGTTTCAATTCATCCTGAATCGCTTTCAGAAGGGCGAGACAATCATGTTCCAACCATTTACCATTAAACCATTCACAAATATCAGCCGCTTTACAAGCATATTGATCAGCTAACTCACCAATCGTAATACCAGGAGAACCTTTGTCAAGATCAAGCTCCTGCCGTAGCCTGCTAAAAATCCCAACAAGCTCTGGGCTGTTTTGTAAATCCGGGAAATTAATTGACATATCGCGTAATATGTTGTCTTCTTTCCAGTTAGACGGTGGTTTCCCCGGTGAATATTTTGGCGAATCAGGGCGGCATTTCCGGCAAAATTCGTTTTTCCACTTTCTCCAAACGCCAATTTTTTGTGTTTGCTCTGCTTGGGAATAAAGCTCGCTCAACGCTCGTGCGGTCAGAGGCAAAATAGCTTGTCGCTGAGGTTTGTTGAGTTTCCACTGGTGCATGTCAAGCAAATCATCCAGCTTAGGCTCAACCACTCTGCCGACATAAGGGCCGACATAAGGTGCATACTCGTTTGCCATCTCCCCATTCACTTCAATAACTAATCGCAGCGACTGGGCGTCCAAATAGCTGGAAATAAAATGGATGCCTTTTTCCTCTGCCCAACTCTTAACTGACTGATAAGCGTGAACGGCCATCGCTTTGGTGCCACCAGTGTAATTCAGACCTACACTCGCCTCATTCTCTTTTAGAATCGAACGGATTTGAGTACGGATAGAGTTCAGGTTGGCAGCTTCTACTTGAATACGCCCTATTTGCCTGGCTATTTTTTCTCTGCGCAGCCAGCGATCTAATTTCCCAGCGACGCCACTAGTTTCCTGAGAGTAGACCAGAGAAATCCGGCCCCCGGATTTCACCAACAGCTTGCCGGCGACAGCGTTTGGCAAAGGGTTGCCGCCTACTAACAAAACTAGATGATCTGCCTGATGCTCGCCGTTAACGGGGTTATTCATAAATCCTCCCTACCGGAATGCCAAAATGTGCTGCAGATAGCGGCCATTTCACCCTGTAGTACTTTCCAAGATATACCCAAAACACAAAAACGCCCACCCAGCCATCCACACGGCCGAATCGGCGCCTACCGCACAATTCAAACATAAAAAATCCCTCTAAAGGTCTGGCAGGCCGCTCGCCCGCCACATCTCCGGTCCCGGCATCTCGATGCCCCTGGAAACAGTGGAACGGAGCAACTGAAATCAATAACGCTGGCTCCCGTATTCTACAGCAGAATTTTCAGTTACAGAAGCCCCGTACTAACCATCCTTTCAACATTGGACTGGAACGACAGGGGCGCCATTTTGCGCCCCTGTCTTCCCCATCAGGTACCATGGTACCGCCGGCAATCACATCATAACGGACTTCCCTGCTGGATTTGTGCCCAATCTGTGCCGCTTTGTGCGCTTTTGCGTCATCATGTGCCGCTCTGTTACTTTGCATTGAGCCATTTGTGTGCTATTTTTCGCCTGAGATAAACCGGGTAAGCATCAGCTCATCAGTAAAACCGGGATAAAATATGGACACGGCCGTTCCCCCCACCCCAGAAAACCTGCAGTCCCTTATCCATACCACCCTGCGCCATTGGCACAAGCCAGACGCCTGGCTAGATCAGCAATGGCAGCAGTTTTTACTAATCAAGCAAAGAGCTTCCGGGCTGCCAGCGGACGGCCGTTCCCACATCCGTCACCAACCCATTCGGCAAACCATCCTCGAATTGCTAAACGAACTGTACCAACAAGACCCTTTAAGCGCCGACGTGCTGCGCCGCCGCTTCATAAAAAAACAAACGTTGAACAAAGTCGCCCTTGCGCTAGAAAAAGACAGATTCGACATCAACCGCATCCAAAACAAAGCGTTCGCCCAATTAGCCGACATCATCGCTGCCCAAGAAGCCGCCTTGCGAACAGACAGCCTACAGAAATTAGAACAACACCTGCCGCCGCCCAGCTACAGCCAACTGTTCGGCTTGCAGCAAATTCAATCCCATCTTCTCGAACGGCTGATTCAGCCAACGCCGCCCTGGATAGTGACTATCACCGGCATCGGCGGCATCGGCAAAACCGCCCTGGCCCACGCCGTCACCCGCCGCGCCCTGCACGCCGCCCACTTTGAAAAAGCCGCCTGGGTGCGGATTGAAACCTTTTCCCTGAGCGGCCAAATGACCGGCGACCCTGACCAGATATTCAACCAGGCGCTGTCCAGCCTCATCGCCCAGCTTGCGCCTGAACTCCCGCCGTTAAACCGCCAGCAGCAAGAAGCCCATCTGCGACAACTGCTTAAAACCACTCCCTGCCTGGTCGTGATTGACAACATCGAGCGCGAAGCTGACGCCGCTTTTCTCTTCAACCATCTCCCCCAATGGACGAATCCCAGCAAATTCCTACTGACCAGCCGTGCCCAGCCCACCGGAAACTTCGCCGTTTGGCCCCAATCTCTTGAAGAACTCCCTCTGGTAGATAGCATCGCCCTCATCCGCCACGAAGCCGCCCAGTCGAATCTGAAAGAATTTGTGGATGCTAGTGAAGATGCGTTATTACCCATTTACAATGTGAGCGGGGGCAACCCCCTGGCCTTAAAGCTCATCGTTGGGCTGGCTCAAGTGATGCCGTTGACCACTGTTCTGGCGGAATTGGCCCGCAGCCGCCCCGGCCCTATCGAAAATTTGTACCGGCACATTTATTGGCAAGCGTGGCAGTCGCTCAGCCCCCCTGCCCGCCAACTGCTGGAAGCGATGCCGCTCATTGGCGACATCGGCGCCCGGCCGGAACAAATGCAGGCGATGAGCGAGTTGGCAGAAGACCCCTTTTGGACGGCCGTGCGCGAACTCGTATCCCGCTCCCTGCTCGAAGTGCGCGGAACCGCCTGGGAACGCCGCTATGGCATTCACCGGCTGACAGACACATTCCTGCAAACAGAAATCATCCATTGGCCTTTGGACATAACCGATGCTTAGCCCCCAATTCATCCGCCGGGTGGGGGCCAATGTCCGTTACTGGAAAACGGCCGCCAGCCAGACAACAGACCGCACCTTAGCCGAGCTAGATACAGACCGGCAAAATCTGTGCCGGGCGGTTCAATATGGCCTGCAAATCCCGGAAACAGCCCTGGGAACGGCCGAATTGGTGAGCCAACTGTTTGAGCTATCCGAACGACGCGGTTATTGGGCAGAGTGGATGCCATTATTGGAACAAGCGATTGACGTTTGCCCAGTTCCCGGCGACCCATTGCACCTGACCCTCCTGAACCAGTTAGGTTTCATTCATCGTTTACGCCGCCAACTGACTGATTCGATTGCCATCCATCGCCAGGTGGTGACGCTGGCAGAAGCCCATGATCATCCTCGCCAACGAGCGGCCGCCTTTTTTCATTTGAGCAATGCGTATTTTGACCACCACCAGCACCAAGAAGCCGGACAATACGCAGAACAAGCGCTGGCTGAATTTGAACGCCTGAGCCTGACAGCCGAAGACAAGAAAATGGGGGCCATCTTCAATATCCTGGGCTTATTGGCGCAGGCGCGCGGCGAACGAGACACGGCTGAGCAACTATTCAACCAATCCATCGCCCATTGGCGGCGCACGGATGAGTTGACTTATCTGGCGCGAACCTTGACCAACCTGGGCTTGAATTTCTTGGCAACGGAGCAGTTTGCGCAGGCGCTGGCCTGCCTTGACGAGGCGGATGAGGCGTTGGAAACAACTGCCAGCCAGCTCGATAAAACGATGGTAGCCATCAACCGGGGCGTCGTTTATTTTGAGCGGGAAAATTGGCGGGAAGCGGAAGCGGCTTACCGGCAAGCCAACTCTTTTTACTTGCAGCAATCCGGGGACACATACCTGCAGGCGATGATCGCCAATAACCTGGGATGTGCTCTCATGAAACAGAATAGGTGGCAGGAAGCTGATGCTTTCCTGACACAAAGCGCCGGTTGTATCTTCTCAATAAATCGCGGTAGACAAAATGCAAATGAAACTCTATCGTAATGTTGAGGAAAATCCAATAAACGGCGACTATCCTCAGCCTATATTTCGCACATTAAAAACCGAATAGAGAGAAAAAAGGTGGCGAAGATGCCTCCTTCGTGGCAAAGTTTATGGTGATAACCCACTTCACCAGAGACACCTTCTTATGAATTTTGCCATAAAA
>JAJRVV010000040.1 GCA_024277135.1 Chloroflexota bacterium
CTCCCCCGTCTGCACCCGCCACAGCGCCGCGTAGATGCCGCCAGCCGCCACCAGTTCCTCGTGACGGCCGTCTTCAACCAACTCCCCCTGCTCCAACACCAAAATCCGATCCGCATTACGCACCGTGGAGAGGCGATGAGCGATGACGATGGTCGTCCGCCCCACAGCGATTTTTTCCAGCGACCGCTGGATGGCCGCTTCTGTTTCATTGTCTACCGAGGAGGTGGCTTCATCCAAAACCAGCACCGGCGGGTCTTTGAGGACGGCGCGGGCGATGGAGATACGCTGCCGCTGGCCGCCGGACAGCTTTTGCCCCCGTTCGCCCACAATGGTGTCGTACCCGTCCGGCAAAGCCCTGATGAACTGGTGCGCTTCGGCAATTTTGGCGGCGGCGATGATCTCGTCCAAAGCGGCATGGAAACGGCCGTACCCGATGTTCTCCCGCACCGTGCCATGAAACAAAAACACATCCTGGCTGACGAAGCCAATGGCGCGGCGCAAATCGGCTAGTTTCAAATCGCGGATGTCACGGCCGTCCAAACAGACCCGCCCCTCCTGCACATCATAAAAACGCAGCAGCAGCTTGACCACCGTGCTTTTACCCGCTCCCGTGGCGCCCACGATGGCGATTGTCTGCCCCGCCGGGACGGCAAACGACAAATCCCCAATCACCGGCGGCGATTGGCGGCCGTTCTGACCCGGCCCATACTCAAAACAAACGTTTTCAAACGCCACTTCGCCGCGCGCGTCGGCCAACGGCAGCGCTTCCGGGCCGTCGTTAATCGTCACCGGCGTATCCAGCAAATCCAACACCCGCGTCGTGGAAGCCATCGCCCGCTGGTATAAATCCAGCGTGTTCCCCAGCCGGGTCAGCGGCCACAACAGCCGCTGCGTCATAAACACCAGCACGCTGTACGCGCCCACATTCCGCGCTCCGCTCAGCGCCAGCCGGCCGCCAAACAGTAAAATCGCCAAAAAACCAGCCACAATCACCATCCGAATCAACGGCACAAAGGCGGAACTGAGGGCAATCGCCTCCCGGTTGGCCTCGCTGTACGCCCGGCTGTACCCTTCAATGCGTTTAATCTCATACGGCTCGGCGGTGAAGCTTTTGATGGTGGCGATGCCGCCCAAATTGTTCGCCAACTGGCCGTTGAGCAGAGCGACGCGCTGGCGCACGGCCGTGTACTTCGGCGCCAACCGCTTCTGGAAACGCAGCGATCCCCAGATGACGAACGGCATCGGCAGCAGCGCCATCCACGCTACCGACGGCGTCACCGCTGCGAACAACCCGCCAACTGCCAACACCGTCGTCGCCACCTGCCACAAATCATTGGCGCCGGTGTCCAGGAAGCGTTCCAACTGGTTGATATCGTCGTTCAGCGCCGCCATCAAGCCGCCGGTGCTGCGGTCTTCAAAAAAGGCCAGCTCCAAATCCTGCACATGGGCGTAGGCGTCCAGCCGCAGTTCATGCTGCAAATCCTGCGCCAGATTGCGCCACCGCACCTGGTAAAAATACTCAAACAGCGATTCCAGCCCCCAGATGAGTACCGTCAGCCCGGCCAAAACCCACAATTGAGCCTGCACATCCACCACGCCAAACTGGGCCAGCAGCGAATCTTCCCGCTGCACCACCACGTCTACCGCCGCCCCGATCAAGGCCGGCGGGGCCAGGTCAAAAATTTTGTTGAGGATGGAATAGAACGACGCCTGCGCGATCCGCCGCCGGTAATGGCGGGCGTAACGCAACAGGCGAAGGAGGGGGTGTGAAGTATACACAGTTTCGGGGATTGGAGACTGGAGATTAGAGATTAACCACTCCCAGTCTCAAAATCGCTAATTTATGCGAACACTCGCTTATTTGACTTTTCCGACAATCTGCTAGACTTCCGATGTCTGCAAAGCAGCCAACGCCTGGGCAAACTGCTCGGCATACTCCACCGTTGCCGCGCGACGCACCAGCAGCCGCAGATCGTCAACGTTATTTATCCGGCTCAACTGCTTCTGAAACATCGTCTCCGGCACATCCAGACGCAGTTGCAGCAGTTCCATGATATTCTGCCGCATCGCTGCTTCCATACCCTGTTGTAATCCCTGTTGGATAAACTCTTGCGCTATCGTCTTCATCAGTCTCTTTCCTTGCTCTCCTTGCTGTAGTAGAGCTTGCTGTAAATCCTCTCGCCCAATCTTCTCTGTGACGCCGCTCAAATAATACAAAATGGTGCGGATATATTCCACTCCTGTCCGCTGCTCGCTCAACTGGAACATCAAGGCCACCAACTCCCCCAACTCTTCCCGCAGATGGGGGTTAAAGATGGCCCGTAACACCGACAGGCTCACCCGCAGCCACACCTGCCCCCGTATCTCTTCGTCGGAGAGATGGGAAAAGTCGCTCAGGTGGTAACAGAAATCGGGTTGATACGGCCGTAACTCCTCCGGCGCATCCAACAAAGCCAAAAACTCCGTAGGCGTCCGCCACGCCTTCTCCCCATGATAGATGACCAAGGGGATGACAGACTGCAACTCGTCCCCCTTCTTCGCCTGCCGCTGCCAGAAACGCGCCATATAACGCAAAAGCTGCAGCCCCACCAGAGGGTCGGGATAACTTTTGTGTTCAAAGAGGAAGTAAACATAAGCCCGGCCGCCCGTTGCCAGTTGCACCTGGTAGAGCAAGTCGGTCTGGTGTTCTTGCATCGTTTCGTCAATGAAGGAACCGTCTTGCAAAACCAGCGTGTCCAAGTCTAGCAAACGGCGCGCCTGGCGCGGCAGGTACTCCTCCAGGTAATTGCGGGCGATGTCGGGACGGCCGAAACTCTCGCGGAAGAAACGGTCATGGGGATTGTGAATGGACATGGTGGGATTATAGCATAAAGGGAGGAGGAACGGCCGTTGCCGGCAGGGTCAGGCACACAGATTTTTATTACTGCCCCACCGGCAGCCCCGCCAACCGCATGATTTCCAGCGCGTTTGTGGTAGGGCAGGGGCCGGGGCGCAAGGTGTAGTCGAAACTCATACGGCCGTCCGCCACCGCATCCCGAAAATGATAATTGGCGATCTGCTCATGCTCATCCGCCAATTGTACCAGTTCCAAATCGTGGGTGGCGATAAAGCCGGCGCCGTTTTGCCCCGCCAGCGCCCGCACGTAGGCTCGGCTGCCAATCAGCCGCTCCCGGTTGTTCGTTCCCCGGAAAATCTCGTCAATCAAGAAAAAGAGCGGCGGTTCTCCCTCCCGCGCCAACTCATCCAGCAACCATTTCAGCCGCCACACCTCGGCGTAGAAAAAAGAAAAGCCATCCGTCACCGAATCCGTCACCCGGATGGAGGAGAAGAGGCGGAAGGGGATAGTTTGCAGCCGATCCGCCAACACCGGCCCGCCAGCATACGCCAGCGCCAGATTGACCCCCAACGCGCGCAAAAAGGAGCTTTTGCCGGCCATGTTGGAGCCGGTGATGAGAGCCACGCCGCCCATACTGTCTACGCGAAAATCATTACACACCCGTCCGGCGGCGGGGATGAGGGGGTGGCCGATGGCGGCGGCGGTAAAAATGGGGCCGTCGGCGGCGATTTCCGGCCAGGTGAAGCCGGGGTTGCGCCACGCCAGCCCGGCCAGGCTGCTCAACGCTTCCAGTTCAAACCAGACCTCCAGCCAGCCGGGCAGCCGCTGGGCCAAAGCGCGCCGCGCCTGCCCCAACTGGTGGGCGAAGCTGATGTCCCAGGGCAGGAGCAGGTTGAGGAACGACCAGAGGAAGGGGTTTTTTTGCAGGCTGACGGCCGTTACCACCCGATTCACCCGCCGCAGATGGGCGGACGGCCGTTCCCCCTCCTGCAAAAACGGGGCCAGCAGATGCCGCACCAACGCCGCCTGCCCCACCCGGCCCCGCTCCAAAAAGCCGAACACGCCGCCTAACTGCTCCAGGTTGTCGCGCAGGAAAAATGCTTGTTCAAAAATGGGGCCGACCCGCCGGATTTGCCACAGCGACCAAGCGGCGTAAACCGTCCAGGTGATGACCCACAACGGTGGCAGCCATCCCAGGAGATAAGCCGCGCCCAACAGCCAGTTAGCGGCCGCCAATCCCCACAAGCCGCGCAAAGCGGGGCGCAAATCGGGGGACTCGTCCATCTTCAGCCAATCCAGCAGCTTTTGGCCGGGCCATTTTTGACCTGGTTTTGGCGCCAGTTCGCCGCCCCACAAAGCCAGTTTGTCCCGGAACAAGGGCAGGCGGGCCAATTCGCGCGCCAACGCCTGCCGCCGCCTGGTTTGGGCCGCGTCGGGCGCGGCCGCCGTCAACCACGCTTGCAGCCGGGCCGACCCTTCGCCGGTGACGGCCGTATCCAGCCATTGATGAATGGAACGGCCGCCGATTAAGTCCAAATCAAGCGCAAAGGGATGTTCGAACTGGGGCGGAACCGGTTGGGCTGGCGGCATCTGCGCCCAATCCAGCCGCAGCCGCGCCAGGTGGGTTTGCTTGATGGCCCGCCAATCCGCAAACCGTTTCACCGCCCGCTCCACCCGGCGATGGCGGGCCACGGCCGCTGCAAACCCGGCCAAAAACAGAAAGCCCAACGCGCCGCTTATCCAGGAAGTCGTCAGAAAAACCGAAACCAAAAACGCGCCCGCCAACAAGAACAGAACCAGCCGCAGTTGAGACAGCCGGTTGCTGGTCTGGCGCAGAGTTTGCAAACGGCCGTCCAACCGGGCGATTTGCCGTTCTAACACATCTTCTCGTTCCGCATTATCAGCGTTCATTCGTCGTCCATTATCCGTCTACCGCATCCCGCCCACTGATTACTGAAAACTGTTCACTGATTGTAACTATTAACCACCAAGTCACCAAGACACAAAGTTTCTCTGGTTTTTCTTTGTGTCTTCGTGTCTTTGTGGTGAAATTCCAGAGAGGCTTAGCAATTACCACCAAGTCACGAAGACACAAAGTTTCTCTGGTTTCTCTGGTTTTTCTTTGTGTCTTCGTGTCTTTGTGGTGAAATTCCAGAGAGGCTTAGTAGTTACCACCAAGTCACCAAGACACAAAGTTTCTCTGGTTTCTCTGGTTTTTCTTTGTGTCTTCGTGTCTTTGTGGTGAAATTCCAGAGAGGCTTAGTAGTTACCACTGATTACTGAAACGCCGCCGCCCGCACCAGAAATAAACCGACCAGCAAAAACAGGAATAACGCTACTTCGGGCCAATAGGCAAACCCGGCGGGCGTCAATTCCGCCACCCGGCCGTAGTTAAGGGTGTAAATCTGATTGACGGTCAGGTTGGCGGCGGTTTCCTCCGCGCCATCGGGCCAGCGGACGCTGATTTCAGCCACTTCCGCATCGCCCAAACCGAAGTGGGGGTCGAGCATGTTGCTGCCGCCTACGCCTGAACCGCAAATCACTTCCTGCATCTGGGTACGGCCGTCCGTGGCAGTCAGATACATGCGGGCGCCAATGCCATCCCGATTGACTGCGCCGCCGCCAACCAGATGAAAGCTGACCCAGTTCGCCGCCTCACTCTGGTTGCGGTAGAGACGGTATCCCTGGTCGAAATTGCCCACCAACAAATCCACCCGGCCGTCCCGATCATAATCGGCGGCGGCCACGCCAGTGCTGCGCCCCGGATCGGCGGCGCCGCTGGCCGGCCCCAGGTCGGTAAACGTGCCGTCGCCATTGTTGCGGAACAACGGATTGCGCGCGTCGCTTTTGCCGTCGGCCGGATCGGAGACGGCCAGATACAAATCCTGCCAGCCATCATTGTCGTAATCGAGAAAAACGGAGCCCCAGCCGATGCCTTGCGGGAATCGCTCGCCGGCCGATTCGGCTACATCAGCGAATTCATCCCCCTGGTTGCGCAGCAAAGTCATCGGCCCGGCGTTGGAAAAGAAGAGATCGAGGCGGCCGTCATTGTCGTAATCGGCGAATAATGCGCCGCCGCTCAACGCATCCGGCAGGACCACGCTGTCCGACAGCGGCGAGATGGAAAAGGAGCCATCGCCATTATTCCGGTACAGCACATTGGCGCCGTCGGTATCGGTGACGTAGAAATCGGGCCAGCCATCCTGATCATAATCAGCCCAGGTTTGGCCGGTGATTTTTTCCCGCCCCTGGCGGATGGGGGCGGTGATGCCGGCCGCTTCGGTCACATCCACAAAGGGAACGGCCGTGCCTTGCGCCATCACTCCCCGAATCATCAGGGTTAAGAACAATCCGAACGTTCCCCAGAAAATCAATTTTCGCATGATCATCTCTCCATGTCAGTTCACACCTGCGCGGTTAAGAAACCGCGGCTACAAACCATTGTCCCATTATTTCAATGCCACCGCCATTGGTGTTAAAATCAAGGCGTGAATGAATTAAGCCGAAACCGCCGAATAACTGTTTTGTTTCCCCTGTTTTCCCTGCTGTTAGCATTGGCCGTGATTAACTTTCTGCCGCAGCGGCTTAATCCGCCGCCGGCGACGGCCGTCATCCAACCCACCGGCACACCCCCGCCCAACTGGACGCCGGGACAGCCCACCGCCATCGCCACCGCTATCCCGGGCACGCCCTCCACGTCCGTGCCGCCGACGGCCGCGCCCACCCTGCCAGCCAACGCCGACATCACGCTGTTTGGCCCGCCTGGGGACGGCCGTTTCTTCGCCGACGAAACCATCCCCTTCTTTTGGCAGTGGCCGCTGCCCCTGACGGAAGATCAAGCGTTTGTCGTGGTCGTCACTTTTGAGGGCGGGGAATGGGCGATGGGCCAGGTTGACGAGCCGAATTTTGGCAGCCAGTACCGTTTAAGCGGCAGTTTGGCAAACATGGGGGTGGCGGATACGGCCGTCTCCGCCGCCTGGGAAGTGCGCCTCATTCACCAGCCCACCGGCGAAATTTTGCGCCGCTCTCCATCCCGTCCCATCACCTTGCTGCCAGGTCGGTGAGAAAATGAGTATAATCACCCGAAACGGAAACTTTGAGGGGGAGGTTGGAGACTGGAGACTAGAGATGAGTCCAGTCTCCAATCTCTAATCTCCAATCTCAGCAGATCCAAAATCTGCCGCGAACTGCACAAATTTCACGAATTAAGCCTATATTTCGCACATTAAAAACCGAATAGAGAGAAAAAAGGTGGCGAAGATGCCTCCTTCGTGGCAAAGTTTATGGTGATAACCCACTTCACCAGAGACACCTTCTTATGAATTTTGCCATAAAAAACAACTA
>JAJRVV010000041.1 GCA_024277135.1 Chloroflexota bacterium
ACGGCAATGATGCTGCCCAAAGGAGCAAAAATTGATAGCAACCAAGCAAGCAACCGGGCTAATCTCTCCCTATGGTGGGGAATTAGTCAACTTAATGGTCCCCCGCGACTCGATTGTCGAACTGACCACCTACGCCAACCGTCTCCCTTCCATCCGGTTAACCGGCCGTCAAGTTTGCGACCTCGAATTATTGGCTATCGGCGCCTTTTCTCCGCTCAATAAATTCATGTCCCAGGCCGACCACCAGATGGTCCTCGACGAAATGCGGCTGACCAGCGGGCATCTATTTCCCATTCCCATCACCTTGACTGTGGATGACGAAGATAACGTCAAAGTCGGCCAAGACATCGCCCTGCGCGATCCGCAAAACGAACTGTTGGCCGTGATGACCGTCGAAGAAAAATATGAGTGGGACATGAACGAAGTCGCCCAAAAAGCATTCGGAACCCTCGACCTGCGCCATCCGCTCGTCGCCGAAATGCACCGCTGGGGCAAATATAACATCTCTGGGCCGTTGCAAGTCTTGCAGCTCCCCAAACATTACGATTTCAAACAACTGCGGCTGACCCCGGCCGAAACCCGGGCAAGGCTGGCATCATTTGGTCACGAAAACGTAGTCGCCTTTCAGACCCGCAACCCATTGCACCGGGTTCATGAGGAATTGACCAAACGGGCAGTGCAGGCCAAAGATGGCGTGCTGCTGCTACATCCGGTGGTGGGCATGACACGGCCGGGCGATGTGGATTACTTCACCCGCGTCCGCACCTACAAAGCATTGGCGCAACGTTACTACGACCAGGACCGTATCCTGCTGTCGCTGCTGCCGTTGGCGATGCGCATGGCCGGGCCGCGAGAGGCGTTGTGGCACGCTCTCATCCGCCGCAACTATGGCGCTAATCACCTGATTGTGGGCCGCGACCACGCCGGGCCGGGCAAGGATTCCAAAGGCAACCCGTTTTATGGGCCGTATGACGCGCAAGAACTGGTCGAAAAGCACAGCGAGGAAATCGGCGTAACCGTGGTGCCATTCCGCATGTTGGTATATTTGCCGGAAGAAGAACGGTATGAAGAAATCACAAAAGTGCCAGAGAACGCCAAAACGTCTGCGATATCGGGCACCCAGGTTCGTGAAGAGTATCTCCACGCCGGCCGCAAACTGCCCACCTGGTTCACCCGCCCCGAAGTAGCCGACATCCTGTCCGACACCTACCCGCCGCGCCACCGGCAGGGCATGTGCATCTGGCTTACCGGCCTGCACAACGCCGGTAAATCCACCACCGGCAGCGTGTTGACCACCCTGCTGCATGAACACGGCCGTCAAGTCACCTTACTCGATGGCGACGTGGTGCGCACTCACTTCTCCGAGGGACTGGGCTTCAGCAAAGAAGACCGGGATGATCATGTGCGCCGCATGGGCTTCGTCGCCTCCGAAATCGTGCGGCATGGCGGCATCGTCATCTGCGCCGCCGTCAGCCCCTATCGGGCCACCCGAAACGATGTCCGCGCTGTGATGAGCGAGGGGCATTACATGGAAGTGTTCGTAGACACCCCGCTGGAAATTTGCGAACAACGCGATACCAAAGGGTTGTATGCCCGGGCGCGGAATGGGGAATTAAAGGGATTCACCGGCGTGGATGACCCTTACGAGCCGCCGCAAAATCCTGAAATTCACCTGGATACGATTCATCACACGGCCGAACAAAATGCACGCACTATCCTGGATTATCTTTTGCAGAATGGGTTTGTGCGTCAAGACACGGCCGAACTATAAAGGCATTAGAATTTATGAAGGGTCATCCCAGGACGAAAACGGAAAACGTAATGCCTTTCCCGTATCGCCTTTCGTTTTACGTTTTGATGCCCTTACAAAGAAAATCAAAAGGAACCAAGAACTTATGTCAAACAACGAACAAAAAGGATTCGTCCTCTGGATGACCGGACTCTCCGGCGCCGGCAAAACCACCATCGCCCTGATTTTGGAAAAAGAACTACACAATCGCGGCCTCAAAATCGAACGGCTGGACGGCGATGTCGTCCGCGAAAGCCTCACCCGCGACCTCGGTTTCACCGCCGAAGACCGGGCCAAAAACATCGAGCGCGTCACCTTCGTCGCCAAGCTGCTATCTCGCAACGGCGTCGGCTGCGTCTGCTCCTTCATCTCTCCCTACCAATCCGTCCGCGACCATGTCAGCCAAAACACCACCAACTTCCTGGAAGTCTTCATTGACGCCCCGTTAGACGTGGTGATTGAGCGAGACGTGAAGGGGATGTACAAAAAAGCAATTGCCGGCGAAATCCCCAACTTCACCGGCATTTCCGACCCGTATGAAGCGCCGGAAAACCCGGACATCCACATTCGCACCGACCAACAAACTCCGGCAGAAAGCGCCGCCAAAATCATCTCCCAACTGGAGGAACTTGGTTTCATCCCGGCTCTCCAACTGGCGTAACCTGCGGGCAGAAGGATGAAGGATGAAGGTAGCTCATCCTTCATCCTTCATCCTTCCCATGAACATCTCCCAAGCGTGGCAGCACGGCCGTACCCAACTCCCCCATTCCCCCACCCCTAAACTCGATGCCCGGCTGCTGTTGCAACACCTCCTCGGCGTAGATCACGCTGCCCTGATAGCGCATGGGGATGATGAACTGACCGCCGACCAACTGACCGCCTATGAAGCCCTCCTCCGCCGTGCCGAACAGAGAGAACCCATTCCCTACCTCACCGGCCGCGCCCCTTTCTTCGACATGGAATTAGCTGTCAGTCCGGCCGTCCTCATCCCCCGCCCCGAAACTGAGCAGTTGGTAGAAACAGCCGTCGCCTGGGCCAACAGCCGCCATTCCCAACACGCCGTAGACGTGGGAACCGGCAGCGGCTGCATCGCCATCAGCCTGGCCCGCCGCCTGCCCGCCTGCCAGATGACGGCCGTAGACCTCTCCGCTGACGCCCTGGCCATCGCCCGCCAAAACGCCGGCCGCTACGCGCCGGGCCGCATCCAATTTCACTGCGGCAGTCTGTTAGAACCGATAGCGACGGCCGTTGATCTCATCGTCGCCAACCTGCCCTATGTGACCAACGGCGAGTGGACGATGCTTGACGATGGGGTAAAATGGTACGAGCCTGCTCTGGCCCTCAAAGGCGGTGGCGACGGCCTCGATCTCATCCGCCCCTTGCTCCAGCAGGCGATAACCAAATTAACGCCCGGCGGCGCACTTTTTTTGGAAATTGGTTGGCAGCAGGGAACGGCCGTCATCGAGCTGGCTCAAAAACAGTTCCCCAACGCCCGCATTACGCTCATTCAAGATTATGCCGGGCAAGATCGCATCGTGGCGATCACGATGGGATAGAGAGGAGAAAATGGTGAATGGCAACCAGCCATCAGCAGAACTGGCAACCCGGTTTCTGGCGGCGGCTGACGGGAGCGCGATTCCCGAATTAGCTGAACAACTACGGCAGGGCTACCTAGTGGTCTTCCCTACCGACACCGTTTACGGCGTCGGCGCTGACGCTTACAACGAAGCCGCCATTCGCCAACTTTACCACATCAAACAACGGCCGTTCGCCAAAGGCATTCCCCTGCTGCTGGCCGATTGGGAAGACCTGGATCGCGCCGCCAGTCATGTGCCGCCATTGGCCCGCGCCCTCATCAGCCGCTTCTGGCCCGGCCCGCTGACGCTGGTCGTGCCTCGCCACCCCGCTTTGCCCGCCATCCTGGCCCCGGACGACACCATCGCCGTCCGTATGCCCGACCACGCCATCGCCCGCGCCCTGATCCGCGCCGCCGGCGGGCTGTTGGCCGTCACCAGCGCCAATTTATCTGGCTATCCTCCGGCCACAGACGGCCGTCACGCGCTGGAATCGTTGGCCGGATTGATTACGGCCGTGCTTGACGACGGCCCCACGCCCCAGGCCCAACCCTCCACCATCATTGATTGCACCCGCCCCACGCCGCGCATCCTGCGCAAAGGCCCCGTCACCGCCGCTGATTTGTATCTGGAGACAACGAAACCCTTATGAGCGAAATCTTCCTGCCGCTGGCCCTGGCCTTTGGCGGTCTTTTGGCCGCACTCATGGCCTACCGGGACGTCCGTCGCGGCGGCGCCCGTTTCTACACGCTGGAACGGGAAGCGATTTTACGCCGGGCCGGTTTCACCTTGCTGGGCGCGGCCGTTCTTTTTGTGGGATCAGTCGGCTGGCTGGTCTACGACCGTCAACAACTCCTCGATGAAGCCGCCGCCGCTTCTGGTGAGGTAATCGAAGGCGTGCCTACGCCCACCGGAACCCCCTTTGTGGAATCATTCCCGCCAGAAGCGACGGAAACTCCCACGCCTGACGCCAGCTTGCCCACGCCAACCAGCACGCCCATCATTTGCCGCGCCGTTGTCGAAGGCACTTTTGGCAATGGGTTGACGTTGCGCGATGTTCCCAACGGGGCCGAACTGGAAATTTTGGCCGATGGCTCTGTTCTCACCATGTTGACCGATGAACCCGCCCAGGAATCGGGCGGATTCACCTGGGTGAAAGTCCGCACCCTGTTTGGTGCAGAAGGGTGGGTCGCCCAGCAGTTCATACAAACCAGCGCCGCCTGCGAAGGATAAGCAGGGTTGCCCTCAGAGATTGGTTCAATTTTCAAGATTGAACCAATTTGCCAACCGCAAATGCTCATCGGAATTGACGCCAGCCGCGCCGTAGCCCGGCAGCGCACGGGCACGGAAGCCTACTCATACTTCCTGATTCGCGCCCTCATCCCGGCCGCCGCCCGGCGGGGACATACGCTTCGCCTGTATTATAATTCGCCGCCCCCGCCATCTCTGTTTCCCCACGATGCCTGCCTGGAAGACCGGGTCATCCCCTTCCCCCGTTTGTGGACGCATATCCGGCTGGCCTGGGAACTGCGCCAACATCCGCCCGACGTGTTTTTTACGCCGGCTCATGTCATTCCCATCGCCTACCGCCGTGCCAGCGTCGCTACCATTCATGATATGGGCTATCTTCATTTCTCGGACGCCCATCCCTGGCGGCAGTTGACCTATTTGCGTTGGAGCACCCGCCATAACGCGCGCGTCACTCATCGGCTGGTGGTGGATTCGCTGGCGACGCAGCGTGATCTCGCTTATTTTGACAAAGTGGCGCAGGCGAAGATCGTGGCGGTTTATCCAGGCGCAGACCCGGATTTGCACCCGGTAAAGGACGAGGCGGCGATCACGGCCGTCCTGCGCAAATACGCCATCACCCCTCCCTACCTGCTCTTTGTCTCTACTTTGCAGCCGCGCAAAAACCTGATCCGGCTCATCGAAGCCTTCACCCAGGCCCAGACGCCGCACCAGTTAGTGTTGGCGGGCAAGGTGGGCTGGCTGGCGCAGCCCATTCTGGAAGCGATTGCCGCACACCGACAGCCGTTAGCCAATGGCGACGACTCGATCATCACCCCCGGTTTCGTGGCCGACGCCGACAAAGCCGCCCTCATTTCGGGAGCCACGGCCGTCCTCTACCCATCATTGTACGAAGGCTTTGGCTTCCCCGTGTTGGAGGCGCAGGCGTGCGGCGTGCCAGTGTTGTGCGCCAACACCAGTTCGCTGCCGGAAGTGGCCGGCGAGGCAGCGTTGTTGGTTAATCCGCTGGATACGGCCGGCATCCGCGACGGCATTCGCCAACTGGTGCGCGATCCCCTTCTGCGCGCTGAACTGGTGGAAAGAGGGCTGGAAAATGTAAAGCGGTTCACCTGGGAGGAGACGGCCGGGCGCATTCTGGATGTGCTGGAAGAGGCGGGAAGCGGCTAAAGCAGACAGAACCGGAGAGTCACGGGGGATTCTTCAACAACATGGCTGCCATTTCATCCAGAGAGTGTCGGCTCTCTTTCCGTTCGCGGCGCGGGCGATGACCTTGTGACTCCTGCCAAAGGGGAAGCAAGTCGTCCAGGCGGGCATGAGTCCACGTCCCGGTGGCCGGGTTTTGCCGGACAAAAGCGAACAATTCCCAGGCCTGTTCTCCGTTCCCCTGCGCCCAAAACCATTCCGCAAAGCTGACAAAAATGCCCAGGATCACTGGCAACGCTTCGATGTCTACTGCAATTTGTAATGCGGCGCGAAGATGGGTGACGGCCGTTTCCCCATCGCCGCCTTCTCGCGCCAGATCGCCCAAACTCTGCAAATTAACCGCCTCTCCCCAACGATACCCAATTTCCTGATCAATCGCTAAACTTTTTTCAAACAACCGTTGCGCCTGCGCATGTGCGCCAAGACGGTGGGCGGCGATCCCCCAATTGCCCAGCGAAGAGGCCATCCCCCGCAGGTCTTGCAACTGTTCGCGCGAATGATAGCTTTTTTCAAACTGCGCTTGCGCTCTTTCCAGGTTTCCCTGGCACAGGGCCAGGATGCCCAAATTGTTGAGCAGCGTACCCGCCTCCATGCTGTGGCCCAGTTCGGAAAAACGGGTCAATTCCTCATCAAGCAGAGCCTGGGTCGTTTCATAATCGCCCAGAGCGATTTGGGACTGCGCCAGCAAGTTCAGACTGATGAGCTTGAGCCGCCGGTCGCCGATTTTTTTGGCGATCTCCATGCTTTCCAGGGAGCGTCGCCGCGCCATTTCGTAATCGCCCTCGGAGAAGCGAATATCGCTCAATTGGTTTAAGGCATCGGCCACATCCGCCAATTGTTCATGCGCCCGCAGGATGGGCAGGCTGTTCTCCAGCAAGCCGGTTGCTTCTTCGTAACGATCCAGCAAGATGCAGAACCGTGCCTGACGTACCCGCAGCGCCGCCGACAAGACCGCATCCTCAACCCCACCCGCTTCGCCGAATAGATGGCAGCCTTCCCGGAAACGGCCGTTCACATCAAAATAGATCGCCAGCCCCTTTTGCGTCCGCGCCATATCGGCCCATTGGCGATGAGATAGAGCATACTGCCACGCCGCCCGGATATTCTCGATTTCCGTCCCCATCGCCTCAACCCCGCCGCGCTGGTTAGCCCCTGTCAATTAGGCCGTCTGCTCTTGCACAAATTGAGCGTAGGCACTGGCGTGCCGGGCGCGGGCGTGGCGTTCCCAATCAGGCGTTTCTTGCAACTTCTCGGCAGAGAATTCACGCGCCAGCGCATGTAAGTCGTAACGTCCCTTGACGCTGCGCTGCACCAACGACTTATCTACTAATGAGGCGAGTACCGGCAGCGAAACATCAGTGACCGCTACGGCCGCTTCATGGGAAAATCCGCCCCGAAAAACCGACAATTGACGAAAAACCCGGCGCTGTTCGTCATCTAACAATCGCCAGGAATGATCAAAAGCTATTCTCACACTGCGATGTCGTTCCGGCAAATCCCGCTGCGGCGATGCCAGGAAGTCCAGACCCCGCTCAATCTCCTGACGGATCGCATCACAGGGCAAGGTACGCACCCAGGCCGCCGCTAACTCCAACGCCAGGGGCAAACCGTCCACCAGGCGGCAAATGCGGGCGATCTCCCGCGTTTCCTGTTTCGTTGGCGCAAAGCCCAGGTGTACCCGGTGGGCGGTCTGCAAAAAGAGCCGGGCCGCCGCCGAGGTTTTTAAGGGCGCTGCCTCAACCCGCAGCACGGGTAAGCCGGTCACGGGCAGCGTCCATTCACCGCTTAAGTTGAGCCGTTCGCGGGAGGTTGCCATTATCTTGATGTGGGGCGCTGCCGCCAACAGGCTGGTCAATATCTCGATCCCATCCAGCAAATGCTCCAGGTTATCTAGCACCAGCAATGTCTGTTTACGGCGCAGAGAGGCGCGCAATTGGTTTTCTGGCGTAGCGCCGGCAATCAGTCGGATTCCCAGAGTGGTTAATACGGCGGCGGGAAGGGCAACGGCCGTTTCCACCGCCGCCAGGGGCGCGAAGAAAACGCCATCTCGCCAATTCTCGGCCTGATGGGCCGCCTCCAGGGCCAAACGACTCTTGCCCACGCCTCCTGGCCCAGTCAACGTCAACAGGCGGCAGTCTGGGTTCGCCAACAGCCGCTCAATTTGCAATAGTTCTTGTTCACGGCCGACAAAGGAGGTTGGCGGCACAGGCAGCGGCGCGCCATCCTGGCCGGTTCCATCTTCATCCTTCAGTTGACGATAAAGCGCCTGGGTTTCGGCAGTTGGTTCCACACCCAACTCGGCCGCCAAAATTTGGCGGCATTTCTCATACTGGGCCAACGCCGCGCTCCGCTCTCCTTTTGCCGCCAGGAAGTACATCAACTGCCGGTGAGTTTCTTCATGCCAGGGATCGAGCCGGAGAAGTTGGCGGGCATGGGCGATGCCGGCCGTCCACTTTTCCTGCTCGGCCGCCGCTGCCACCAACGATTGCAGCGCCGCCATCGCCAGCGTCCGCAGCCGCTCCCGTTCCACCAGCGCCCACTCTTCAAAAGCAGGCGCGTCCCTCACATGAAAACCATCCAGAAAATCACCCCGATACAACTCTGTTGCGGAATGATCGCCTCCCGCTCCGCAATCCGCAATCTGTGATCCGAACTCCCTCACGTCCAGCCAGTAGGATGCCGGGTCGATGCGCACCGTTTGCCGGTCGGCAATGATCGCTCCCTGTGGCAGCTTGCGCCGTAAATCCCAAAGCGTGTGGCGCACATTACGCCGCGCTCGCTGTTCGGTAGAGTCTCCCCATAGCAGCCCCATCAGCTTATGCCGCGACTGAGCTTCCGGGTTCATAGCCAGATAAACGAGCGCCGCGCGAGTTTTGACTGATTCCAGACGAATAAGCTCGCCCGCTTGCTCAATCTGGCAGCCCCCAAAAAGGCGAATCTGAAATTCAGGTCGTGTCATCGGCGGTTCCCACCCCCTGTCTCTCAACGGTTTGTCAACGTTACCCAGTTATTCTTAGTGACATGATAACAAATTTCTGAGGTAACTACTAAGCCCCTCTGGAATTTCACCACGAAGACACGAAGGCACAAAGAAAAACCAGAGAAACTTTGTGTCTTTGTGCCTTTGTGGTTAGCAGTTACTTTCTGAGTAAATCTGAACTCAGCCTAAATTTCGCACCTTTCCAATCGAATAGAAAGAGGAAAAACATACCAATCTTGCTGGCCGCATCGCGTTAATCCGTTTCCTGGTCAGTCAGGCTTACCTGACAGATTGGCAAGATTGTATTTCTGCTGCCTCGTCCA
>JAJRVV010000042.1 GCA_024277135.1 Chloroflexota bacterium
AAGCCGGCGCCACCCTTTTGGAGATGGATCGGGCAAAGATGGACTCGTTCTGCTGCGGCGCCGGCGGGGCGCAGATGTGGAAAGAGGAAGAGCATGGGGATACGGCCGTCAACCTGACCCGTTTCGCCGAAGCCCAACAAACCGGGGCCAAAGTTTTGGCCGTCGGCTGCCCCTTCTGTGGCACCATGATGCACGACGCCAACCGGGAAGCCGGTTCCCCCATGCAGGTCAAAGATGTGGCCGAGGTGGTGCTGGACGCCATGCAGTAAATTAGAGATGAGAGATTGGGCGCAATCTCGACTGGAGTGATAAGATAAAGGCGGGGATAACCCCGCCTTTTATTTTGCCAACAGGAAGGAGCTGAAAAGAATGCGTAGGACATTATTTCGCCAAATCGCCAGTTTAACCCTGCTGATGAGTTTACTGCTGGCCGTAACTGCTTGCAGCAACAACGTCAACTTCACCGAAACCTTTGAAACACCCGGCAACTGGCGCACCGGCAGCGATTCCGATGTGGATGGCGCGGTGCAGGATGGCGTGTATGATTTTTTGGTCAAAGCGGATGATATGGTCATCTGGACGACGGCCGCTCAAGATTTCGGCGACGCCATCTACGAAGTGGAAGCCACCCAGGTTGGCGGCCCGGACAACAATGGCTACGGCATGTTGTTCCGCGTGGACGACGAAAACGACCATTTCTACCTGTTCGAGATCAGCGGCGATGGCTTTGTCTGGATCGGCCGGTATCGCAGCGGCGGCGACGAGGAAGCGGAACCCCTGGTCGGCGATTGGTGGTTTGAATCGAATGCCGTGAAGCAAGGCCCAAACCAGACCAACCGGCTTAAAGTCGAAGCTGAAGGGGCTAATATGATTTTCTACGTCAACGACCAGGAAGTGGGCCGGGTGACGGATGACGCCTTCAAACGGGGCGACATTGGCCTGTTGGTGCGCGCGTTGGGCGAAGGGGATGTGCATATCCAATTCGACAACTTCACCGTCACCCCCATCCAGTAGCGTCGCAGTAACTTTTTTCAATGGACTTGCAGGAGAAACGATGATAGATACCCACGAATCCACCGAAACCGAAATTGAGCTTAGCTCTTCACACGTTTACCTCAGCGCCGCCGAAATTTTGCGCGATTACAGCCTGGCCGCGCAAAGTCGTCAGGCCAGCTTGATCGGCCGTCGGGAAGTCCTCAGCGGCAAAGCCAAATTCGGCATTTTTGGCGATGGCAAAGAAATCCCCCAAATCGCCATGGCCAAAGCGTTCCAAAAAGGGGATTTCCGCGTCGGCTACTATCGCGGCCAAACCTTCATGTTCGCCATCGGCGAAACCACCATCCAGGAATTTTTCGCCCAACTATACGCCAACCCCGACCTGCACGCAGACCCCAACTCCGGCGGACGGCAAATGAACGCCCATTTCGCCACCCGCAGCCTCAACCCCGACGGCTCCTGGAAAAACCTGACCGAGCAGTACAACGCCGCCGCCGACCTCTCCCCTACCGGCGCCCAAATGCCCAAGCTGGTCGGCCTGGGATACGCTTCCCGGCTGTACCGGGAGCTGACGTCGCTGCATCACCTCACCCAGTTTTCCCAAAACGGGAACGAGGTGGCGTTTGGCGCCATTGGCAACGCCTCCACGGCCGAAGGGGTGTTTTGGGAAGCGATCAACGCCATCGGTGTGCTGCAAGCCCCCGTCGTCCTCTCCATTTGGGATGATGGCTACGGCATTTCCGTGCCCAACAAATACCAGATCACCAAAGAGAATTTGTCTGAACTGCTGAAAGGGTTCCAGCGAGAGCCGGGCACGAATGGTTTCGATCTGTACACCGTCAAGGCGTGGGATTATCCGGCGCTGATTGAAACGTATACCAAAGCTGCTGCCGTTGCCCGGAAGGAGCATGTGCCGGCCATCATTCATGTGGTGGACGTGACCCAACCGCAAGGCCATTCCACCTCCGGCAGCCACGAGCGGTATAAAACCCCGGAACGGCTGGCGTGGGAGCAGGAATTCGACTGCATCCCCAAGATGCGGGAATGGATCATCGCCCAGCGCATTGCCAGCGAGGGTGAGTTGGATCAGATTGATCGAAATGCGCGGAAGCTGGTGGAAAATTTCCGCGTCAAGGCGTGGAAGGCTTTTACGCTGCCGCTGCACAAGGAGCGGCAGGAAGTGGCGGACATCATCCAGGCGTTGGAGCCGGTGGCGGCCAATCGGGAAAAGCTGGCCCAAATCCGGCAAGGTTTGATGGCGAAACAGACGCCGCAGCGCCGGGACGTGATGACGGCCGTTCATCGCGCTTTGATGGCGTTGAAGGATGAGGAGCTGCCGCAGAAGCGGCGTTTGATGGCGTGGCGCGAGGCGCAACGGCCGTTGAACGAAGATCGGTTCAGTTCTCATTTGTTCAGCCAATCCGCCCAATCGGCGCTACATGTGAAAGAGGTGACGGCCGTCTACAGCCCCAATCCGCCGCAAAAGCCGGGCTATCAGATATTGAACCATTATTTTGACCAACTGCTGGCGCGCAATCCGAACGTGTTTGCCTTTGGCGAGGACGTGGGTCATCTGGGCGGCGTCAACCAAGCCTTTGCCGGGCTGCAAAAAAAGCACGGCCGTCTGCGGGTGGCGGATACCGGCATCCGCGAAGCCACCATCATCGGTCAGGCCATTGGCATGGCCATGCGCGGGCTGCGCCCCATCGCCGAAATTCAATACCTGGATTATGTGCTCTATGCCTTGCAGATCATGTCGGATGATTTGGCAACGCTGCATTGGCGCACCAAAGGGGGGCAGAAGGCGCCGGTCATCATCCGCACCCGCGGCCACCGGCTGGAAGGTATCTGGCACGCCGGGTCGCCCATGGCGGGCATCATCAACTTGGTGCGCGGGATACACGTGCTGGTTCCGCGCAACATGGCGCAGGCGGCCGGTTTTTACAACACGCTGCTGCAATCAGATGAGCCGGGGCTGATCGTGGAGGTGTTGAACGGCTACCGGCTGAAAGAGGCGATGCCGGAGAATATCGGCGAGTTCACCATCCCGCTGGGCGTTCCGGAGGCGCTCCGGCCGGGCGAGGATGTGACGATTGTGACGTATGGGGCGATGTGCCGCATTGCTCTAACCGCCGCCGAGATGTTGGCCGAGGTGGATGTGGATGTGGAGATTATTGACGCGCGTTCGCTGCTGCCGTTTGACAGACACGGCCGTATCCTCGAATCTCTACAAAAAACCGGCCGCATCCTCTTTTTAGACGAAGATGTGCCTGGCGGAACCACCGCTTACATGATGCAGCAAGTCGTCGAAAAACAGGGCGGCTACCATTGGTTGGATTCGGAGCCGCGCACGCTGGCGGCCAAAGAACACCGCCCCGCTTTCGGCTCAGATGGCACGTACTTCTCCAAACCCAACGCCGAAGACATTTTCGACGCCGTGTATGAGCTAATGAACGAGGCCGACCCGGTACACTATCCCATGTTTTACAAAGCATAAAACGTGAAAATTGCGCCTGCAAACCTGCACACTTGCAAACCCAATAACTGAAACGAGGAAGAGCAATGGCTACCAAAGTGATTTTGCCAGAGATGGGCGAGGGCGTGATTGAAGGCACGATTTCCCGCTGGCTGAAAGAGGAAGGGGATCGGGTGGAACAGTATGAGCCGATCCTGGAAATCGAGACGGACAAGGTGACGACGGAAGCCACGGCCGAGGTGGCTGGCGTGCTGCTGAAAAAGCTGGTGAATGAAGGGGATGTGGTTCCGGTAGGAACGGTTTTGGCCTTCATTGGCCAGGCGGGCGAAGCGGTTCCTGAATTGGAGCCGGAGGCCCAACCGGAGGCGCAATTAACGGCCGTCGCCCCCCCCGCCACACCCCCTCGCGCTAAAAGCAGCAACGGCCGTCAACCCTACGCCGGCCGCATCTCCCCCGTCGTCTCCCGCATCGCCGCCGAACACCAGGTGGATTTGAGCCAGGTGACGGGGACGGGACGGGACGGCCGTATCACTAAAAAAGACATCCTGGCCTACGTGGGGGGAATGAGCAATGAGCAATTAGCAATGAGCAATGAGCAATTAGCAATGAGCAATGAGCAATTAGCAATGAGCAAACCAGCCGCGACTGCTCCGCCGGTCACCCCGTCACCTTTGCCTGGCGAGCTGATGCCGCTCACCAGGATGCGCCGCGCCATCGCCGAACACATGGTGCGCAGCAAGCAGACCAGCCCCCACGTGACGACGGTGTTTGAATTTGATTTTACGGCCGTCGCCGCCCACCGCGCCGCCCACAAAGCGCAGTTTGCCCGCGATGGCGTCCGCCTCACCTTCACCGCCTATCTGGTGGCGGCCGTGGCCACAGCTTTGAAAAAACACCCGCTGGTCAACAGCAGTTGGGACGAGAACGGCGTCCGTCTGCACCGCGCCATCAACATCGGCATGGCTGCGGCGCTGGACGACGGCTTGATCGTGCCCGTCATCAAAAACGCCGATTCGCTCAATCTGCTGGGATTGGCCCGCGCCGTCAACGATCTGGCCCAACGCGCCCGCGCCAAAAAGTTACAGCCGGACGAAGTGCAAGGCGGCACGTTCACCATCACCAATCACGGCGTCTCCGGCAGTTTGTTCGCCAACCCCATCATCAACCAGCCCCATTGCGGCATTTTGGGCGTGGGCATGATCGAAAAGCGGGTCAAGGTGATTGACGACGCCATCGCCATCCGGCGCATGGCCTACGTTGGCCTCACCTTCGACCACCGCATTTTGGATGGGGCTACGGCCGATTATTTTATGGCAGAAATCAAGCGGATTATCGAAAACTGGCAGTAAAAAAGAGACTCAGTAGATCCAAAATCTGCCACGAATTGCACAAATTTCACGAATTAAGAACGTGTTTTTCGTGTAATTCGTGGCATTCGTGGCGAAAATCTTGATCTACTGAGACTGGAGACTGGAGATGTACTAACCTCCAGTCTCCAGCCCCCATCAATTCCCCGGCCTTGCTTCCATGGTCACGTTCACCGTGATCGTTTCCCCGTCTCGTAAAATTTGCAGGGTAACTTCATCGCCAACGGCCGTTTCCTGCACAATATAGCCCAACAAATCATCAAACTCGCGCACTTCCTGGTCGTCGATGCCGATGATGACATCGCCGCCGATCCGGGTGGCAAAGCCATCAATGGCAACTATTTCATCACTGCCTTGTAAATCCGCTTTGTCGGATGGGCTGTCGGCAATCACATCCCGCACCAACACCCCGCGCTGATCCGGGTCTAGATCCATGGCAACGGCCGTATCCGCATCCAGCGTTCGCCCCGACACGCCCAGCCAGGGGTAGGTGATCTGTCCCTCGGCAATCAACACCGGCGTCACCTGGCTGACAATATCCGACGGCACGGCATAACCGATGCCCACCGCCCCGCTTCGCGCCGACTGGATGGCCGTATTCACGCCAATCACTTCCCCATCCAGGTTCAACAGCGGCCCGCCGGAATTACCGGGGTTGATGGCCGCATCCGTCTGGATGATGTCCGGGATACTGAACCGGTCGCCGGACGGGGTGACGCCGCCGCCGGGCAGCAGCCGGCCCAGACCAGAAACAATGCCGGTCGTCATCGTTCCCGCCAGACCAAACGGATTGCCAATGGCTACCACCATCTGTCCCACTTTTAACTCATCCGAATTTCCAATGGGAACCGGGAACAGTTTGTCCGCTGGTACATCCACTTTGATCACGGCCAGATCAGAATCGGGGTCTGTCCCCACCAGTTCGGCCGCCGCTTCTGTGCCATCAGCAAAAACAACCGTGATTTCTTCGGCGTTGGCGATAACGTGATTATTGGTGACAATATGCCCCTCTTTGTCAATTACAAAGCCGGAACCCTGACCGGTTCGGGGGAAGGGTTGCAGTTCGGGCAAATTGGGCGCTTCGGGATGATCTTCCGGCAAATTGGGGATGATCTCAAAGGGTTGGCCGTTGGCGGCGGCGCTTAACACCACCTGAATGTTAACCACCGACGGATTCACCCGCTCATACAGGCTGATTAGGGTATCTTCCTGATCGCGCAACTCCTGGATCGGTTCACCGGTCTGGATGTTGGCAACGGTTTGGATATCTGGTTGGGCAACGGCCGTATTCGCGCCATCGTCAGCAGCAGCGGCAGGCGGGGAAACGGCCCCGGTAGCGCCGCACGCCGTCAACAACACAGCCAGAATCAAAACCACACTAACCAGCCACAATCTTTTCTTTTTCATGATAAACCTCCACAGCAAAAAATTTCGGTTTCTGACAACCAAAACGGCTCGCCACTTGAAGCCAGCGGCGATTGTAAGCCGAAGATATGAAAATTGTGTGGAGATTGCGTAAGAAAGAGATAAGAGGAGCGGGGTGACAGGGTGACATGGCGACAAGGTGATAAAGTGCCTTCCGCTTTTCACTTAAATCGCTTCATCAGGAATTCCACCACCACTTTGTCAATCATGTCGCCGGAACCGTCCCACCGATCTTCCATATTTTCCGAGCCGACCAGCGCCCGCATCGCTTGGCGCGTGGTTTCGTCAAATATGCCCGACTGCGGGCCATCGTAGTGACCGGTACGCCGCAGCAAATCCTGCAAATCGGCCGCTGCGTCCGCCAACGGAATCAGGTCGTCGGGATTAACCTCGCCAAAGAAAACGTGGTGCATTTCCACCAACTCACCCAACTTTTGGATAGGGTGCGGGTCATCGTCCACGCGCAGGTCAAGATAACGATCTGTTTTGCCGCCATAGCCGCCCTTTTCGCGGACGACGAGGACGCCGGCCGATTGCCGTCCCCGCTTGTCGCCGCCGGCGGCCTGTCCGGCGGCCAGGGCTGCTGCCAGCCAATCGGCCAGTTCCCCCGGCCCGCTGCGCGCTTTCTCAAACGCGGCGGCCATCGCGGCCACCGTGCCGGGAACGAGGATGTTGCCTTGACAGGCAAAACCATCGCCCACGATGTGTCCGGCCCAATCGTAACAATCGCCGCCGGTGAACGAGGCGGCACGGCCGTACTTGTCCACCATCCCCACCTGCCGTATGGCGCGGTCAGGATCGGCGGCCGTCAATTCCGCAATTACCTCGTCAGCCAGTTTGCCTTCAGCCATCAGCGCCAGCCCATCCGGCCCATAAGAGAGATTGGCGTAGGATTGGGTGGCTACTGCCCCCGCCCCGGCTTTGGCCCAAGAAACGACGGCCGCCGCCGCCAAAAACTTCGATTGCACGGCCACGCCCCATTCCTGCCGGTGGGGGTCATACGCCACGATGGAAAATGTTGCGATTGGTTGCATCTCTCACCTCGTTCGAGTTGTTGGTTAATGGTCGGTTGTTGACTGTTGACTGTTGATTGTTAATCTGGCTGCCATTATGGAACAGGCACGGCCGTTTGACAAGGGACATCTGCGCAGCGTAACGATAACTGCAAGATTGGCGGCCTATAGTGAGCGTGAGCTTTGACAAATAGATCACAACCGCAACCGCATTTAAGCAACTATGAAACCACAATGGACTGCACTATCCCTCCTGGCCTTAGCTCTTCTCTTCACCTCACTGATGGGCAGACAGGCAGCTATCGCCCAGGCGGAACCAACACCTAACCAGCTAACAACACCCCAGTTAATTGAAGCAGCCCAAACCCGGGGCGATCTATCTCCGGTTGAGGCTGATCTTCTGCTGGCTTATGCCTTGTTTGAGCCGGGCAAGCTGCCGGAGACGTTCCAGAGCGGTCAACCTTGGGATGGCACGCTGCCGCTGTTGCAACTGCGGGCGGCCATGACCAAACTCCCCCCCTCCGCCGCCCGCAGCCAAATCGAAACGCTGGTCAACGCCGCTTGCAGCAGTTCCACCAGTACCCTGCCTAACACCATCGCCACCGCCCGCTTTTTCATCGAATACGGCAGCATCGGCGGCGGCCTGACCATCAACGAGTACAGCGCCTCCCTGGAAACTACCTGGAGCAAGATGGTGGATGATTTTGGCTGGGCGGCCCCGCTATCCACGCGCGGGGACGGCCGTTACCATGTCCGCATTGATAGCTTGTACAACGGTCTGTACGGGTATGTCTCCAGCGACGGTACTTATGCCGGACTTGTGGGTGATAATCCTAACACCGCCTGGAATGAGGGAGACGCTTACGCCTCCTGTATGGTACTCAACCGCGACTATAGTTACAGTGGATTCCCCAGCCCGCCCCAGCCATCCATGGACGCCACCGTCGCCCACGAATTCAATCACTCCATCCAATACGGCTACGGTGCGCTCACCGGCAGCAACGCACCCGACAGCATCTTCATCGAAGGCGGCGCGTCCTGGGTTGAAGATGAACTGTTTGATAGCGCTGACGATAATTATTACTTTCTCTGGCCCACCTTTTCCAGCAGCATGGGCGCATACGTCGGTTCGCCCTACGCCTACTGGATCGTCTTTCGCGGCCTCACCGAGCCATTTGGCACGGGGACGGCCGGCGGCGGCGAACAGATCATGCAAGATTTTTGGGAGCTGATCAGCCAGAATGGCGCCGACGACCTGACGGCGCTGGATCAGGCGCTGCAAACGGCCGGAACCAACCTGCCCGACGCTTATCACGCCATGGCCATCGCCGCCCACTTTCTCAAACCGTGCGGCGGCGGCTATCTCTTGCCTTACTGCTTTGAGGAAGCGTCGGGATATGTGGCTGTCAAGCCCGGCCCAGCCGTCCATCGCACCATCGCCGCCCCCGGCAGCAGCGTCAACGGCAGCATTCCCAACAACTACGCCTTAAACTGGGTCAGCCTGCCCGCCGACAGCGGCGTGTATGACGTGACGCTGACCAACAACAGCGGCAGCGGCCAGTTCCGCGCCAGCCTGGTGTGCGACACCGGCTCGGCCTTAACCATCACTCCCTTCCCCGCTCTGGTCGGCGGCGGGCAGCAGGGCCAGGCGGCGGCTTTTGATTCGACTGGCTGCGTCAGCGCCGCCGCCATCATCACCAACCAGGAACAAGCGGCCAACAACTCGGACGGTTACTCTCTGGCTACTTCTGCCGCCATCCCCCCTGGCAATGAGCGGCTCTATTTGCCGCTGGTCGCCAAAGCCAGCGCCCCCATCACTCAACTGGCTAACGGCGGCTTTGAAGACGGCCGCGCCATCTGGCAAACCTTTTCCACACACAACAACCCTATCATCCGCGCGGAAACGGCCGTCTCCCCCCACCAGGGCAACTGGCTGGCGCAGCTAGGCGGCGCGGACGATGAAACCACTTTTATCGAACAGCAAGTCACCGTCCCGGCCGTCGCTCCCTATTTGCATTTTTGGTATTGGATTGAGTCGGAAGATAACTGTGGATTTTATTACGATGTGGGCCGGATCGTGGTGAATGAAACGGCCGTGGTGGATACCACCGATCTATGCAACCAGGCCATGCGCGGCCAATGGCAGTCGCGCTCGATTGACTTGAGCCGCTACCGGGGGCAAACCATCACCATCCGCTTCCAGGTGCAGACCGATAACATTCTCAGCAGCAGTTTGTTCATTGACGATGTGATGTTTCGGGAAACGGCCGTGACTCCCAACTGAAATTCCCCAAAACCACCAGAAAACTTTTCTATAATTCGAAGGATCTGCGTGTTGTTAGCCTTCTGAAACTTGATAGAGCAGGCGGCCATTCTCAGTGACATACTTTAGCGGTATTTTGGGATTGTTGATATCCTGCCCTCCTCGTTCATGCCATTTTGCTTCCCATTTTACAAAAAATGGTTTTAAGTCATTCGGAGTCAATTGGTAAATGGCCTGAAGTTCAATACCGCGATAAACAGCAAATATCCAGTCCACTTGGCGATACTTCTCAATTATTGTTGGATTGATATGATGATGAGTTGAGAAACTTTTTGTCAAGAGGACGTTCACTGATTTGAGTTCATACTCATTCCCAAAATCATCTACCGCATCATTTCCCTCTCGACCGGGGAGAACCTTCAACCCAGTGATAAGTAAAACTGGTAGCAGTTTTCCGCCATTGTCTTGAAAAATATCGTTTATACCATGGGCGCTTGCTAGCTCTTGATATTTTCGAATGAAAGGAAACAACTCATTTAATTTCTGCAAATCGGGGTGCGAATTCATTCTTACTTGTATTCCTCTTCAATCAATATTTGAAGGGCATAACCAAGAGCCTGAGCTATTTTTTCCATGTTGTCAACAGTTATGTTCCGCTCTCCACGTTCGACAGACCCGATGTAGGTTCGATGTAAACCACACAATAATGCAAGGGCCTCTTGCGAAAGATTCTTCCTTTGTCGTATGCTTTTCAATTTCCGTGCAAATTGCTGTCGTGCAGACAATTGTTGCGCTTTCATGATAGAAAAAGTATCATTGAGATGACTACGAGTCTACAGACTATAAGTAGCACCGAGGTGGATATGAACCAAGTAATTGAATTACCGGAATTGACAACAATACCTGTATACTCGACCCACTTAGGTCGTGCATATTGTGGTGATTCACGTGAACTGCTTGCTGAATTACCGGATGGTAGCCTTAACTTGGTAATTACAAGCCCACCATTTGCCCTCCTCAGAAAAAAAGAGTACGGGAACCGAGATCAACATGAATATGTCGACTGGTTAGCAGAATTTGCCAGCCTCATCTACCACAAGCTAACGGAAGACGGGAGTTTTGTACTTGATCTAGGAGGTGCATATCAAAGAGGGAAACCTGTTCGTAGCCTGTACAACTTTCGCATTCTGTTGAGATTTTGTGATGAAATTGGATTCTACTTAGCTGAGGATTTCTATTGGTTTAATCCTTCAAAATTGCCGAGTCCGATTGAATGGGTAAACAAAAGAAAACTACGTGCAAAGGATTCAGTAAACACAGTTTGGTGGTTCAGCAAGACGGAGTGGCCTAAAGCTAACGTGTCAAACGTACTTGTTGAATATAGTGATCGAATGAAAAAGTTACTAAAAGCACCAGATAAATTTTATTCACCTGCAAAGAGGCCATCAGGTCATGACATAGGAAAGGGATTTGCAAAAGATAATGGTGGTGCCATTCCGTCTAACTTACTTCAGATACCAAACAGTGAATCCAATGGACAGTACTTGAGAGGCTGCAAGGAATTAGGTATTAAACGACATCCCGCAAGATTTCCTGCCAAACTACCTGAGTTTTTTATACGATTTCTGACTGATCCCGGTGATGTCGTGCTAGATATATTTGCTGGCTCTAACACAACTGGTGCAGTTGCAGAAACTGAAGGACGAAAATGGTTGGCTTTCGAGCAAAACATCGAATACATTGCAGCTTCGACTTTCCGTCTTGTAGATTCCAATATAGATCAGGCAACATTGAAACGGATATACAATTCAATTTTGCAGAATGATAAAACTGAGATTATCCACTACATGGCACAACCTAGCCTCTTTAAGCTAATGGATTCGGTGGAATCTTAGGACACGGTGGGTGACTGAGGAAGGCTAACAAGGTTTCCAGTCGACGCAGAACGCGGCTGAAGCGGATACCTTCACCCTACGCCGGCGGCGCGCCCGCCGGCGGCGAAGCCGGATAAGGCGGCGACTGCTTCTGCCGCCGCCGCGGTGGAATCACCGCCGGCAGCAACGCCGCCGCCAACGCCTCATGCACCCGGTGTACCAGCACAAACGACACATCCCGCCGCAATTTTTTGGGAATTTCCAGCAAGTCGCTCTCATTTTTCTTGGGCAAAATAAAGGTTTTGACCCCGGCGCGGCGGGCGGCCAACACTTTCTCGCGGACGCCGCCCACCGGCAGCACCCGCCCCCGCAGCGTGATTTCCCCCGTCATGCCCACCCGCCGCTTCACCGGCCGGCCAGTGAAGGCCGAAATGAGCGCCGTCGCCATCGTCACCCCGGCCGACGGGCCATCTTTGGGCACGGCCCCTTCCGGCACATGAATGTGAATGTCAAACTTCTCAAACGCTTCATCATCAATCTGCAAAACGGCCGATTGACTGCGCATGTAACTCAACGCCGCCTGAGCGCTTTCCTGCATCACGTCGCCAAGCTGTCCGGTCAGGGTCAGATTCCCCTTTCCCGGCATCAAATTCACTTCTATAAACAAGATGTCGCCGCCGGCGGCCGTCCAGGCCGCGCCGGTCGCCACCCCCACTTCATCCTTTTCTGGCAGCATTTCCTGAGAGAATCGCGGCGGCCCTAAATACGCTTCCACCCGTTTCGCCGTAATCCGTTTGCCTACCCGCCTCTCTTCCGCCACTGCCCGCGCGATCTTTCGGCACACATTGGCGATCTCCCGCTCCATATTGCGCACCCCGGCTTCGTGAGTGTATTGACGAATGACGGCTTTCAGCGCGTCTTCTTCAAACCGCAGCCCTGCTTCAGCTAATCCGTGCTGGCTGATTTGTTTGGGCGCTAAAAAGCGGCGGGCTATTTCCAGCTTCTCCTCTTCCAAATAACCGGTGAACTGGATCACCTCCATCCGGTCTTGCAGCGCCGGTGGGATGGGATCAAGCAGATTGGCGGTGGTGATGAACATCACTTTGGACAAATCAAAATCCAGGTCAAGGTAATGGTCGGCAAAGGAGTTGTTTTGCTCCGGATCGAGAACCTCCAGCAAGGCGGAAGCCGGGTCGCCGCGAAAATCCTGGCCCAGTTTATCAATCTCATCCAGCATAAAAAGCGGGTTGTTGGTGCCCGCCCGCCGCATCGCCTGGATGATACGGCCGGGCATGGCGCCAATATAGGTGCGCCGGTGGCCGCGAATCTCAGCCTCATCGCGCACGCCGCCTAAACTGATGCGGATAAATTCCCGACCCAACGCCTGGGCAATGGAACGGCCGATTGACGTCTTACCCGTTCCCGGCGGGCCGACAAAGCACAAAATAGGGCTGCGCATCGAATCCGGCGCAATTTTCTTGACCGCGATATATTCCAGAATGCGATCCTTCGCCTTATCCAGACCATAATGATCGCCGTCCAACATCTCGGCCGCATGGGTGACGTCCAGATTATCTTCGGATGATTCCAACCAAGGCAAGCCGACGATCCAATCAATGTAAGTGCGAATGATGCCCACCTCCGGAGCCATAGGCGGCATCGCGCTCAGACGGGAAATCTCTTTTTCCACCCTGACCCGCACCGCTTCCGGCAGTTCCTTTTTGGCGACGGCGTCTTTCAACTCGTGGAGTTCTTGAGAGAAGACATCCTTTTCGCCCAATTCCCCCTGAATCACCCGCATCTGTTCGCGTAGGAAATGCTCTCGTTGGGAACGTTCCACTTCCTGCTGCACTTGGGAATGAATCTGGTCTTCCAATTCCAGCACATCCAGCTCTTTTGCCAGCAATATGCTGATGCGTTGCAACCGGGTGGAGGGATCGACGATCTCCAACAGTTCTTGCCGGTTTTGCAGGGGTAAATTGAGGGTGGAGGCGATGAAGTCCGCCAGCCAGCCAGGTTCATCAATGTTGATGGCGAAGGTGTAGGCGTCTTCCGGCAGGTTGCGGTTGAGGTAAACCACCTTATCGAACAGAGTGGTGACGGCCCGCATCAAGGCTTCGGTGTTGCGCTGCCATTTCATCGGCTCCTGAATGCGCCGGGCGCGCACGCGAATGTACGGGTCCCATTGGGTGAATTCGACGATTTCGAGGCGGCGGCGGCCCTGCGCCAACACGCTGCTAGTGTCATCCGGCATACGCAGGGTGCGGCCGATGGAGATTTCAGTGCCCCTGCTGTAGATGTCGTCCGCGCCGGGGTCGAATACCTCGCTGTCTTTTTGGGCGGCGACGACCAGATTTTCGCCATTGTGTACGGCCGCTTTCACCGCAGCCAACGAGCGGGGACGCCCCACAAACAGCGGCATCACCATTTGCGGATAGAGAATAATGTCGCGCAAGGGCAGGAAAGGGCATTCGATGAAGCCCTCCTCATCCTCTTCCAAATTCAGGTTAAAAAATTCATTTTGAAGGTCGGGGATGGAGTCCAGAAAGTCGGGATACTGCTCGAAGCTCATGCCATCATCGTGTGTCATCGGTACCTGCCAGGGATGAAACTAATTTGAAAGAAGGGTTCAGATAAAGCAGTTGAGATTGTAAACCGTCCCATTGATTAAGCAAGTCGCCGGCGATGAAGATGGAGCCGGCGACGCAAATGAGATCGCCGGGGCGGGCGGTTTGCCAGATTTGGCGCAGGGCGTCGGCGATGGTAGGCGCCATGTCAACGGAAAAACCCGACGATACGGCCGTTTCCCGCAAACTATCCGGGCTGGCGGCGCGGGGATGGCTGGACTGGGTCACAATCGTGCGCCGCGCCAGGGGCAGCAACTCGGTCATCATCCCCGAAACATCTTTTCCGCCGGTGGCGCCCAACACCAGAAAGAGCCGGTTCCAGGCAAATTCTTGCGCCAAAGCGTGGCGTAGTTTGGCCGCCGAATCCTGATTGTGGGCGCAATCCAGCAGAATGTCAGGGGTGTCATCTGCCTGATGCACCAATTGCAACCGGCCCGGCCACTGCACCGCCGCCAGCCCGGCCCGAATCGCCGCCAGGGTAAGGCGGGGGAAATGAGACTGAGCGGCCGTCAACGCCGCCAGCGCCACCGCCCCATTTTCTAGCTGATGCGCCCCGGCCAGAGCCAGGGGGAAGGATGAAGGATGAGGGATGAAGGATGAAGGGGAACGGGTGATGATAAGTTCTTGATTTCTGCTGTCTGCCGTCCGTTCCCCGCCTTCAAATTGCCAGGTTTGGCCGATGATGGTGATGGGCGATTCTCGTTCTACGGCGATTTCTTGTAGTTTTGCCAACGCTTCCGGCCTTTGCGGAGCGGTCACAAACGGTACGCCCGGCTTAACAATGCCCCCTTTTTCCCAGGCGATTTTGTCCAGCGTATCCCCCAGCAAATCGGTATGGTCAAAGCTGAGGCTGGTGATGACGGAAACGAGCGGGGTGAGCACGTTGGTGGCGTCCAGACGGCCGCCCAACCCCACTTCCACCACCGCCACATCCACCTGTTGCCGGGCGAAGTGGAGAAAGGCCAGCGCCGTCACCGCTTCAAACCAGGTGACGCCCGGAACTTCAGTCACCACCCGGCGCATGTCGGCCATGAGCGCCACAAAATCCGCTTCACTGACACGGCCGTCCGCGTCATCCGGCGTCAGAATGCGTATCCGTTCCCGAAATTCCACCACATGCGGCGATGTGTACAGCCCCACCCGGTAGCCGGCCGCCTGCAAACTGTAGGCGCACATCGCCGCCACTGACCCTTTGCCTTTGGTGCCGGCAATGTGGATGGCCGGAAACCGGCGATGGGGATCGCCTAAAAAGGCCATGATCCGTCCGGGACGGCCGGCGTCCAGCTTGGAGGCCATGTAACGGGCGGTTCGTTTGAGTTCAAAGTTGATCAGGCCGTACAAAAAATCCAAGGATTCCTGATAAACGGCCGTGATGTCGTCAGATTGCGTCATGCTGGAAATTGTAGCCAATTCGGGGTAGGGGGGCGAATGGAGAAACGCAGACAGCCGATTTCTGACGGCCGAGTACGCCAACCCATGAACTGACAAGAAATCGGATGTCTTCAATCTTGGGCATAAACCGCGATCACGGCGGGAACGGCCGTCATCGCCTGCACCCCCTGGTTATCCGCCCACAACAAGCCGGAAGATGTGCCCCCGTCCAGATTGAGGGCGATCTCCAAATTGAGATCGGAGTTAGTGAGGAAGAGGCTGAGTTGATGCAAGGTAAATTTGCCCCAAGGGGCGACGATAAAGAGAAAACGGCCGTCCCCATCCTGGGCGATGACGGTGCGGCGGGAGGGTTGGCCGTCTTCATCGGGGAAACCCGGTTTGCCGCCCGGTTTCACCAGCACGGGGAAGGATTGCAGGGCATACTGGAGCGGTTCGGTCGGGTCATACGGCTGTGTCCCCAGCCAGCGCAGATCCGGCCCCTCCGCCGTAATCGCCAGCATCCCGGCAAACTCGCCATAGCTGACGCCCGACGCCTGCCCATCCACTACCATCAAGCCAGTGGCCGCCCATTCCTTCGTGAAAAAGGCGCCGTTAACCACAAAAAGCGCCCCCGTCTCTGCCAGCCACTCCGACAATGTTTGCGGCTGGCCGGGACGGTAAGCGATGGTCATCCGATATGCCGTGGGGTCGAGTCGGAGGATGTATAGCGTTTCCCACAAGCCGCCATCGGCGTTGCTCAAGTTGATTGTGCGCTGTTCCAATCCGGGATAACGGGTTTGCCAGCCGGTGTCGGGGTTGAGGGTGGGCGCGGGCACGGCCGTCGGCGGCACAGTGATGGTGGGTAAAGGGGTCGGCGTGGCGGGGACGGCCGTCTGGCAAGCGACCAGTAACCAGGACAAAATCGTGAGCAACGTTTTTGGCGTCATAACGGCTTCAACGTCAACTGCTGTCGGTGGATGCGGGCGGCCAATGGATCAATGCCCAGGGCGTGGAGCGTTTCGTCGGGACGGCCGGTGCGTTCCATCTCCTGGCGCAGCCTCATCGTCAATTGTCCCCCGGTTTCATCCAGGGTGATGTCGAGGATCAACGGCCGTAAATCATATTCTTTCCGTTTACGCCCCCGCTGCCGCACCTGCAGCCACGTTTTGGCCGCCAGCAGTTCCGCCACCCGCGCCGCCAAATCCGGCGGCGGCGGGTCTAACAGCGTCACCCGGTATACGGAAACGGCCGTGCGCGTTTGCAGCGCCGGTTCGGACAACGGCACAGCTTCTACCTGAAGGATTTCGATGCCTGGCGGCATTTTTTCGGCCAATTGGCGCTGGACTTTAGATGGGACCCGTTCCTCAGTCAGCCAGATGTCGGTCAATTCACACTCGCTGGTGACGCCCAGAGAGAGCGCCGCTGCCACCTGCATGCGCGGCCGTCGGTTGAACCCCTGCGTGTACGACATGGGGATGCGCGCCCGATTCAGCGCCCGCTCTAACGCCCGCGCCAAATCCAAATGGCCGATGAAGCGCGTCCAGCCCGTTTTGCTGAAGGTCAGCCGCAGTCGTTGTTCGTAGTTTCGTTCCATAAATTCATCCCAGAAGTGTGACGCACTTGGGAAAGTGCGTCGCACCTAATGTGGACGATCATAGCTTGTTAAGGCACAATGGCAACCATGTCTTATCAACCACTCGACCCGGAATTGACGACGGCCGTACTCCACCACCTCGCCGTCACCCCCAGCCAACCTGATTTGTGCTTGCTGGATCAATTGGTGGCTGCCTACACGCGCACCGTCCCCTGGGAAAGCGCGTTTCGTATCGTCAAGAAGGCAGGCACGGCCGTGTTAGCCGACTGTCCTCGCTGGCCGGAAGAGTTTTGGCGGGACAACTTACAGCGCGGCGGCGGCGGCACCTGCTTCGAGAGCAACTACGCCTTTTTCCGGCTGCTGCTGGCGCTGGGTTTTGATGGGTATCTCACCATCAACGACATGGGCGATTCGATTGGCTGTCACACCGCCATCATCGTCTGGCTGGATGGGCAAAAATGGCTGGCAGATGTTGGCCTGCCTCTGTTTGCACCGCTGCCAGTCAGTTCTCGCGCCGTCACCCACCGGGCCAGCCCCTTCATCCGCTACACGGTGCGCCCCGATGGGCCGGGCCGCTTCCAGATTAAGCAGCGTCCCCATCGCTATGAGGTGGCGTTCATGCTGATTGACCGGCCGGTGGCGGAAGCGGATTACCGGGCGGCGGCAACGGCTGATTATGACCAGGACGGCCTATTTTTGGATGCGGTGATCGTGAACAAGGTGGTGGATGGTTTGCCCTGGCGCTTTAACGGCCGTGATCATCCCCCCATGATAAACAGTTTCAGCAACGGCCAGCGGATGGATGTCCCTATTACCGGCGATCCGGCGACGGCCGTGGCCCGCCATTTCGGCATGGATGAAAGCATCCTCCGCGCCGCCTTTGCCGCTACGGCGTCACCGTCCCCACCGCCCTGAGCGCGATGCCGAACAAGAACAACGTGGCCAGCCCCAATACCCATTGGCCCCGATTGGAATCATCCCCCCGCAGCCAGACCAGGTAGACGAAGGGCAAAAAGACCAGGGCAAACGCGCCATAGAGAATATGCATGAACGGCCGTGCCACCACCGGCAGCAGACCGCCGATCCACAAAATCCCCCCCAGCAAGCCTTGCACAATATACAACCCCTGGCCAATCACCAACGCGCCCAAATAACTGCCATCCACCCCCTGCTGGCGGATGGCCCGGAACACTCCCCATACACCCAGCACCAAAAAAAACAGCCAGATAGTGTTCGACAAAAGCGAATGTATCGTCGTTACTGCATCCATTCAGATTCCTCACTCATCTCATTACTCATTGTTTCATTATTCATTCTTCACCGCCGCCGAGTGTAGCCAGCCGATCAATGGCTGTCAATGTCCCCCTGCTTTTTTTAGGGAGACCTGGTTTTAAAAACCTGGCAGGTCTTTGCCGTGATTTGTTGAGACGTTACTTTTTTCACATATCCAACCGGACAAAACCGGGTATAATGGTGAAAGATAAAATCATTATGTCATTTTCCGTTGACTGCCAGAGAAGTTTTAAGGAAGGTAACGTATGTCAACAAAAGTGAAAGTTAGTCTCCTCTTCGCTGTCATTTTGGTTCTGTTTGTGGCCGGCGCGGCCCAGGCCCAAACCCCGCGTCCGACGCCGACGACCGTGCCTTCGCCCACGCCCACGCCAAATCTTCCTCCCACCAACACGCCAATTCCCAGCCCAACCCCCAACACGCCGCCAGTTAACGCCAGCGGCAACCAGGCCAACGGGTTTATCTCTGGGGCGGTTTACCAGGATGTGAATGGAGATGGTCAATGTATTGGCACGGGTATTGCCGGCGAGAACCCCATCGGCGGCATCAATGTGGAATTTGTTACTGAATATGATCCCACGCCCATCATCTTATATTCAGCTGATGACGGCAATTATGGTCTGGCCGCCGCCGGTTTTGCCGATTGGAGCGTGTCGGCCAAGCCGGACGCCGGTTGGGTGGTAACCTCGGCTAAAACTGTGAAAGCGCCGGTTTCGGCGGAGACCCCGGTGATCACAAACGTCAATTTCTGTCTGGCAAAGAGAACGGCCGTACCCGTCATCCTGCCCGAAGCCGGCGGCTCTCCCTTAGCGGGACAACTGCTGCTATGGGCGTTTTCACTGGGCGCGGGGTTGTTCCTCCTCGGCCTGGGCGCAGCATACAAAGGTAGACGCAGACATCCGATATCTTAAAGAAATCGGATGTCTATGATGACTATCGTTCCGGCGTTGGCGTCTGGCGCGGCTCGTCCGTTGCTGGCGGCCGGGCCGGGTTGTCCTCGTTGAACAAACCGGTCGCGTTCAAATTCACCGGGCCAAACGTGTTATTCCCTTCCGCCGGACATTCGTTCACCGTACTATCTGTGTCCACCTGGGCATAAAGCTGGTGTGACCCGCTGCTGAAAACATACGAACCGCTAAAGGTCACGCTGGCCCCGGCCGACAGGTCAGCCCCCTGCACCCCCCAGGACAAATCCCCGATCAACAACGGCGCCGGAACCCGATCCACATAGAAATCGAGATAGAAGTTGTTGCCTAACGGCACGTCGGTTGATCCCTGATTCTTGATGGTGACGAACACCGTCGCCGCTTGCCCGCCCGCCGGCGGGTTGGGATTGACGGTGATAGCCGTCACCACCAGATCAATGCCGGAAGCAGCGCCGCACGGGGTGGCGGTGGCAGTGGGCGTGGCCGTGCCGGTGGCGGTGGCGGTCGGCGTCGGCGGCAGCGTGCCGGTGGGGGTGCTGGTGGGCGTGTTCGTCGGCGTGCCAGTGGGCGTGTTGGTCGGCGTCGGCGTGGGCGTGAAGGTGGGGCCGCCCGGCGTGGCAGTGGCCGTCGGCGTGGGTGTGGGCGTCGGCGGTGTACTTTGGAAATTGTTCAGGATGATTGGCAAGTAGACATAGGCGGGGCCAGGCGGCGTGGTCACGCTGGTGCTGTCGGCAGCCGAATCGGTGACGCTGTTGTCGCTGACGGCCGTCGCCATCACCGTCGTCACATCTACTGTAGGGCTGCTGGCCCCGGCCGGGATATTGACCGTCACTGTGAGCACGGCCGTCTCCCCCGGATTCAGCGTCACTTGCAGCGGCGAAACAGACACCGACCAGCTTTGGTCAGACGAAACCGTCAGGTTAAAACTGTCCGTCACTGTGCCCGTGTTGGTGACGGTGTGCTGGTACAGCGCCTGGCTGCCCGCCGCACCTGAACCGGCGTTATCCGGGCCAATCGCCACCGCCGTTTGCGGCGGCGTCCCGGCTGTGGTGGTATCAGTCGCCGCATCGAAAATAGTCGGGTCGGATACCAATGAAGCGGAGAGAATCGTCACATCCTGACTGCCAGGGGATGCGCCTGCCGGAATCGTCACCGCCAGCGTGATGGTGGTGGAAGAGCGAGCGGGCACATTGACCGGGCCAGGCGAAAACGTGACCGGCCAACTGCCGATGGCGCTGATGTTGAAGTCGCCAGCCACATTGCCGGTGTTGGTCAAAATGTGGGTGTAAACGACCGTTTGGCCGGGCAGCGCCGTTTGCGCCGCTGTCTGTGGCGACAAGGCTACGCCGGGCACGTTGATGACGGTGATGGTGTTGACGGCCGTCGCCCACAGCCCGCTGCTCGATGTCGCCGTCAACGTCGTCGTCTGTGTGAACCCCACCGTCGCCAGCGGCACATCCACCGTCACCGTCACCGTGCCGGTGGTGAAGGCGGCCAGCGTCAACGCCGGCACATTGGTAGAAACCGTCCACGGTTCGCTGGAAGCGGCGCTGAAGGTGAAGGTGTCCCGCGCGTTCGCCAGATTGGTGACCACATGGGTGAACGTCACCTGCACCCCATCCGGCACATTTTGCGCGCCGCCGGGGGATAGTTCGAGTCCGTAGACGGCCGTCACCGTGGTCGCATTCAATAACTGATCGCTCACCGCCCGGTCTGTGGACTCCGCCTCAATCGTCAGCGAATGGAGCGTATCGCTCAACGTCCCCGCCGGAATGGCGACCGTCACCGTAAACGGCATCGTCTGGCCCGGCAGCAACAGTGGCGTTGTGGCCGGCGTAATCGTCACCGGCCAGCCGGATGGCGCGGCCGAAGCGACGCTGATGTTGTACCGGTTTGGCCCATCGCCGGTGTTGGTCAGCGTGTGCGTGTAAGTCAGCACATCGCCGGGCGCGCCGGACTGCGCGCCGGACAGGCCAATGACCACCCCCGGCGTTTGGGTGACGGTGGTGACGTGAGTGGTCGTGATCATCAAGCCGGAATTGGCGGTGACGGTGATGAGGCTGGTATTGACATAACCGGGCAAGCCGCCGGTGAGAGTGAGGGTGACGACGGCCGTCTGCCCCGGATTGAGGTTGTTGATTTGCGTCGGCGTAAAGGTCATCGGCCAGGGCGCGGCCGTCGGAACCAGTTGGTTGGTCACGGTAAGCGCGTAGCTGTCCACAAAATCACCCGTGTTTTTCAGCGTGTGCGTGTACACAATCGTCTGCCCCGAATTGACAAAGGCGTTGGTGATATTGCTGGTAAAGGTGAGGCCGGGGATTTGAGTGTACTCATCGGCGCCAATGTCCACCGCCACCCCTTGCCGCCGCGCTTCCAGGGTGATGTCCTGGTCATTCAGGTGGGTGATGCCGGATGTGCCCACATCAATCGCCGGCGAGGTGGGGTCGAGCAGGTACAGACTGCCCTGGAAGTTGGGGTCAACGTTCAGGCTGTTGCCCCCTTTGCTACCGCCGCTCAGATCGGAACTGTTGCCGAAGTAGAGGTTGTAGTTGTTGGTGAGGGTGACGGTATTGCTGATGAACACCGCGCCGCCGGCCGTTCCCTGGTTTTGGGAGAAGATGTTATTGAGCAGGATGACGTCGCCGGAGGCCAGGTAAAGGGCGCCGCCGTTACCGCTGCGGCTGGCCGTTGTGCGCAGGCTGGACACTTCATTGGCCCGGTTGAAGACGAATGAGTTATTTTCCAACACGGCCGTGCCCCCCGCAATGTACATGCCAGCCCCTTCACCCAAATCGGACAAAGTGAGCGGATCGTTGTTGTTGTCGGCAACGGCCGTGCTGTACACATCCAAATCACCGCCAGCGTGATACAGACCGCCGCCAAAGTTGGCTCCATTCTGTCGCAGCCACACCCCGGCCAGCGTCAGGTTAGCCCCGGCGTTGTAAATGCCGCCGCCATAATCCTCGATGCTGGTTCCGGTTTTGTCATCGGCACGGCCGTTTTGCACAAATAGATTTGCAACTGTCACCGTCACCCCCGGCGTCACATAAATCACGCGATGCGCCAACTGCCCATCCAGGTAAACGGCGTTGGTGATGGGCTGCTGACTGGAAAACAGGTCGGCGGCGTCATAACCGCCGCGAATCGTCACCGATTTATCCACGAAGATATTTTGCGTCAACAAGTCCGCGCCCACCGTTTGCGTGATGGTTTGGGTGTACGTGCCCGCCGCAATCAGGATAGCGTCCCCGTCCACCGCCTGATCCACCGCCTGCTGCACGCTGGCGCACGGGTTTTGCGGATCGGTGCAGTTCGATTGGTCGCTGCCGCCACTCACCGACACGTACCGCGTGCCAGGCACGGCCAGAATGGTGATGCTGTCCGTGCCATTGTCGAAACTGGCGTCGTCGTTCATATCAATGCCGATGACGGATGGCGTGGCCACGCCGCCGGCGGGCGCGTCATCGAGGATGGTCACTTTAAGCGTGACGGTGATGAATTCCTGCGGCTGCAACGTCACCACCGGATTGATGATGCTATCCTGATCATCCACCAAAACGGCCGTGGCATACCCTTGCGCGCCAGGATTGGAAGTGATGCGGAAAGTGCCTTCTTCGTTGCCCACATTGGTGGCGGTGTGCTCCAGATAAAGCACCTCGCCGGGCACGGCGGTTAGATTACCCCGATCAGGGGTGACACGAATGCCGCTAACGATGCCAACGGCGGTGTTGTACTCGCCAGTGAAGGTGCGGGAGGGCATGGAGGCGGATTCACACAAGACGTTGACTCGATCTACCCCGGAGACGGCCGTCGTCGGAATCGTCACCGTCAACGTCCGGGTGATGAAATCCCGGTAAGCGACGATATCCGTCAGGCCATCTCTTTCCAGCGCAGCCCAGCCATTCCCCGGATTAGACAGGGTAACGGTGATGGTGTCGGTGTAACCATTGGAGTACAACGGCGGCGGGTTCGAGCGGTAGTTGGGGTAGCCGACGTTGTGGATGAAGACGGTATACGTGATCGTTTGCCCCGGAATCGCCGTTTTGTCCTGCGGCGATGGCGCTACCTCGCAGCCAAAATCTTTGAAATACTCATCCGCGCCAATGTCTGAACCCCAGCCCCAAATGCCGGTGTGCTGCGTGTTGCCGTCGGGACGTGGCTGCACATTGGCGTCAAAATCAATGTACGGGTCATTACCCGTATTCAGCAGAGCGGGATCAGCCATGTCAATGTTGGGCGAATCAATCCGCAGGCTGAAGAGGCCCGGAATTTTCGGGTCCAACGAGATGGAGTTGGCGCCAATGCCCACATTGCTGTCACTGGGAAAGTTGTCGTAGAAGTTGTTGTAGTCTACCGCGCCGCCCGACGTGGTGTGCAGCCCGCCGCCGCCGCTGGCAGCGGTGTTGGTGTACACCACGCTGCTGTTGAGGATGAAGGAACTACCGCTGTTATACACCGCGCCGCCGAAAGCCGAGGCGAAGTTGGAGTTGAAGGTGTTGTGCCACAGCGAAGCATCGGCCGCGTTGTAAACCCCGCCGCCGTTATTGAATGCCAGGTTGTTGTAATAAACCACGTTGATCAACCGGCTGCTGCCGGCGTTGTACACGCCGGCCCCATTCACAGCGATGTTGTCATCAATCAGGTGATTGCGGATTTCCAGTTGGGCGCTGTTGGCCACGTACAATCCTGCGCCATTGTTTTGGGCGGTATTGCCGTCAAACACCCAATAAATCACCAACGGGATGCCGTTGATGATGTCCACGATTTCGCGCATAACCCGACAGTCGCCGTTACCCGCGCCGGTGATGTCGGCATTGGACAGGGGGCCGCCGTAATAGCCGGCGCCGTTGACGGCCGCATTCTGACAAATCGGGTTGATGTTGACAAACACCGAACTGTCCCCCGGCACATACAAACCGCCGCCGTTGTCCTGGCCAGGGTCGGTGGCGGTGGCGTCGCCGTTGACAAAGGCAATTTGCGCAAACGACGGGTTGGCGCCGGCAGCCACCACGATCACCCGCCCTTTACCTTCAGCATCAAACAAACTGCTCACCGCGTTGATGAACGGGTTGTAGAAGTCGCCAGGGTCAGAGAAATCGGTGGGCAGCAGCGAGCCGGTGAAGTTCAAATCTTGGGTAATGTAGCCTGCTTGCAGCGTGCCGTTACGCAATTCCACGCCCCGGCAAGCGCCCCGCGCCACATCCACATCCATGATGCTGTTGGCTTCGGCGTAATCAATCGCCTCTTGCAGCACGCCAAACCGCTCTGCGCCCACGCGAATGATGCAGTTGTTCACCTCATCCGCGCCCATGTCAGGGCCGCCGCTGGTGGGGCGAATATCCCCATCAAAGTCATGGGTCAGGGTGATGGCAGGCGTGCTTAATCCCACATCCACCCCGGCCGAGCCATCTTCTAGGTGGAAATCATCTTCCGCCGGGTCTTGGTAGGTGGGCGTGGCCGAGATGGTGTCCGGGCCGGGCGCGTAGCCCACATTGTTCAGGCTGCTGTTGTTGACCACGTTGTTGTAACCAATGGCAGGCGTCCCGGCGTCAATGTGGATGCCGGTGCCGGAGTTGCTGTCTACCAAGTTGTTATAAATGCTGGGGGCCGCGCCCACACTGTAGAGGCCGCCGCCACGGCCGTCAAAGGCGCCGTTGATGATGAAGCTGTTGTGCCAGATGCGGGCCGAATCGTGGGCGTTGTACAGACCGCCGCCCCAGACGGTGGCGGAGTTACGATAGAGAAAGTTGTTCCAGAAGTCTACTGTGCCATCGTTTGCCAGATAAGCGCCGCCGCCATTGACGGCGCGGCCGTCGCGCATTTCGTTGCCATCCACCACCAATTGACCGTCCTGGTGATAAAGCGCGCCCCCTTTGTTGGAAGCGATGTTCCCCTGGAACTCATTGCCGGAGACCAGCGCCTGGAAGCCGGGGGAGTTGTTGTAGAAGCCGCCGCCGGAAACGGCCGTGTTCGTCAAGAACATACTCGTCTCCAGCCGCAGCGCCCCGGCATTGTAGGCGCCGCCGCCGAATGCGGCGGTGTTGTCCCGGAAGATGCTGTCCGCCAGGTAAAGAGCGCCCCGGTTATAGAAACCGCCGCCGCCATCTACGATGCCGGCATTGGCCGCATCCCCATTGAAGAAGGTGAAGCTGGTCATCGTGACCACTGCGCCTGAATCCACAAAGAAACCGCGGCCCAAAAACACCGGGTTGAGCGTGGCCCGCACCGGGTCCCGATAATCCCAATCTCCATCCAGCGTCAGGTTTTTAGAGATGTAGAGCGTTTGGGAGACGGTGACGCCGCCGCCGATGGTTTGCACATTCACGCCCAAACAAGCGCCATCCACCTGCACCGTATCGCCGGGAATGGCGCGATCCACCGCCAACTGCACGCTGCCGTAAATCTGGTTGGGCGCGATCAGCGCCCGGGCAAAGCAGCCGCCAAATTCATCCGCGCCAATGTCAAACCCTTGTTGAGACGGCCGTATCTCATCCTCATAATCAACCGCCAACGGCATCAGCGGGTCTCCCCTGTCCACTACCGGCGACGTGTAAAAGACGGTGAAGTTAAACGCCGCCAGATTCTTAAACAGCGGATCTGCCGCCATGCTGCCGGCGCCGCCGTTGCTTATCATGCCGCCAAAATCGGCAGCGTGGCCGAAGAAGTTGTTGTAGCCCAGCGTGGGTGTGGCGCCGGAGAAGCCATACGCGCCATCGGCAGACGCCGCCTGGTTGAAGGTGACGATGTTGGCCCGGATGTCGGGCGAATCGGCGCGCACATAGATACCGCCGCCGGTGGCGACGGCCGTGTTGCTGACCACATCGTTGTGCCAGAAACGGGCGTCGCCGCTTTCGTTGTAGAAACCGGCCCCGTTATTGGCGGCGTTTTCAAAGATAAAGTTGTTCTGAATGGTGGCCGTCACCGCGCTGTTGGCCGCTAAAATGCCGCCGCCATTGGCCGACGCCGTGTTGAAATAGAGGCGATTGCCCCCCGCCACCGTGGCCAGGGCGTTGTTCAGGTACATGCCGGCCCCATTCGTGGCCGTGTTGGTGTACACCCGATTTTCCAGAATGGTGGGCGATGAGCCGTCATCCGCATAAATGCCGCCGCCGTTGCCATCCATCCCGGCCGCGTTGGCGTCGCCGCCGGTGATGTCGAACATGGCAATCGTGGTCGAGATGCCGGGCGAAACGTAAATAACCCGCCCTTTCCCTTCCGCATCCAGGATGGCGGTGAGACCCTGCGCTTCAAAGTCGTCCGTCCAGCCGCCCATCAAGGTGATTTCTTTGTCAATGTGAACGGTTTGGTAAATCGTGCCCTGGCTGCCGCCGGCGTCAAACGGGTGTACGCCGGAGCAGCGACCGGACACATCCACCTGATCGCCCGGATTGGCCAGGTTGATGGCAAGCTGCACGCTGCCATAAATGACGCCATTGAGCCGTGCCAGACAGCCCACCACTTCATCCGCGCCCATGTCCGGCCCCTGGTTGGACGGCCGTAGATCCGCGTCGAAGTCCGTCCTGATGGGTGAACTGGGATTGCCCTTATCGGCCGCCGGTGAAGCATCCGCCAGATGGTAATCCCCATTAGCCGGGTCTACCAACTGCGGCGAGACGACGGCGTTGATGGAGTTGGCGCCGCTGCCAGCGCCGACTACGGCCGTGCCGGCATGGTCATAATAATAGTTGTAATCAATCAGCGGCGCGCCACTGTTGGCAAAAATGGCCGGGCCGGAAGCTGCCTGGTTCGCCTGGAAGATGCTGGATTGGATGAGCGGAACCCCATTTTCGCTGTAAACGCCGCCGCCGTTGGCAGCGGCCGTGTTGCTGATAACCGTCATGTGCAAATAACGAGGCGTGGCGGCATTGGTGTACAACCCACCGCCATTGCCGCCCGCTTGATTTTCCGCCAACACCGAATTGGTCACGGTCATGATGCTAGTGTTGTATAGAGCGCCGCCATCGCTGCTGGCCTGGTTGAACCGCAGCACCATGCTGTCCACCAACATCGTACCCTGGTAATTGTACAGCCCGGCGCCATCGGCACCCACGCTGTTTTTGATGTAACTCAACATGTCCGGGATGTTAATTTCTTTCCCATCCTTGTCCAAAACAACCTCGTTGAAGAAAGCGACATTCCCTTGATGATTGTAAAAACCGCCGCCGAGAACGGCCGTGCCCGTCATGATCGTGGTGCGAATAAAACTGGCTTCGCCCTGGCCCACAAAGACGCCGCCGCCCGCATCCGTGGCGCTGCCTGCGCCGCCGCCGCCCAGGCCCACAGCGTCGCCGTTGATGATGGTCAGGCCGTCAACAGTGTGGCTCATACCATCGGTGATGTTGATGAAAAAGCCGCGTCCGGCCCCTTCCGCGTCCACGTAAGTCGGCTCAAAAGTGCGCTGGCTGAAATCCCCTTTCCAGCCACCCTGGATGGTGAGGCTGGTGGTGATGCCATCCGTCAGATGCACCGTTTGACTCACCATCTGGCCGCCGCCCACGTCTAGCGGATGGACGCCGCGGCAAATGCCGGACACCAAAATCAAGCCATCGGGATCGCCCGCGTCTACCGCCGCCTGGATGCTGCCGTAAATGACGCCAGCGCGCAGGGCGCGGCAGCCGGTGCGCTCGTCGTAGCCGATGTCAAACCCCTGGTCGGACGGCCGGAAGTCATCCTCGAAGTCCACATCCAGCGCAGTGGCCGGGTCGCCGGTGTCCAGCGCGGGAGAACCGAGATCGAGCCGGTATTGGCTGTCGGCAAAGACGGGCGGCTGGGCCAGCAGGCCGCTGCCGCTGGCGACGCCGACGAGTTCGGCCGCGCTGTTGCTCCAAAGCAGGCTGTAGCGGATGTCGCTGGTTCCGGTGTTTCCATACACGGCGCCGCCGCTTCCGGCCGTGTTGGTGACAAACAGGGTGTTGGCGATGTCCAGCGTGGCTCCATTATTGTAGATGCCGCCGCCGTTGCCGGCGGCATCGTTGTTGACGAAGGTGTTGTTGAGAATGGTGTATTGTCCGCTGCCTATGCGAATTGCGCCGCCGTGGGAGACGGCCGTGTTGCCATCAAACAAATCATTCTCGGCGATGACCAGGCCAGAATTGACATAAATTGCGCCGCCACCCTGCGAACTGGTCGAACCATTCGCCTGGTTCGTGGCAAAGCGACTTTGCAGAAGCTGCATCGTGGCCCCATTCACATAAATGGCGCCGCCGTTTACCTGGGCGGTATTGGTGAGGAAACCGCTTTTTTCCAGCGTCACCAACGCGCCGGTATCCAGATACAACGCACCGCCGCGAGAGGCTTGATTGTCGCGGAAGGTGATGTTGGACAGGCTCACATTGGCGTCCCGGTTCACAAAAATGGCGCCGCCGGGAACGCTGGGGCTGCCGCTCTGGGCCAGCGTCAGATGGGTCATCGTCGGCTGCACGCCGGGGGCAATGTCGAAGATGCGAATGGGCTGGCTCATCTGGATGGTGGTGACGCCGCCGCTGCCCACCTCCTGGTATTGGTTGTCCCAGCCGCCGCTGATGGCGATCCGATCATTGACGTTGATGATTTGATTTTCAACATACAAACCGGCGGCGATACGCACTTCATCCAGGAAGGAAGCCTGGTTGACGCCGCGTTCGACCGTCAAACAGGGGAAACTGGCCTGGGTACAGTTGTTGTTGGCGTCGGTTCCACTGGCGGCGACGTAGCGAGCGCCGATGGTGGCTTTGGCGGTGACGGTGTTGAAAACGGTGGCGGACAAGGTGGGGCTGAAGCGGGAGGTGGCCTCGACGCCGACGGTGTTGGCAAAACCAGCGGCGGCAAATTGGGGCACGGCCACTTGCACGCGCAGGTTGCGCGTTTCGCCGGCGCGCAGGGTGACGGCGGTGGGGTCACTGGGCAGCAGCGTCCCCCAACCCAATGGATCGGAGATGATGGTGACGTCAAACGTATCGGTGAAGTTACCGGTGTTGACCAATTTATGGGTGAAGGTCAACGTGGTTCCGGGAATGACGGTATCGGAGAAGTTGGGGGTGAAGGAGATGCCGGGCACAGGGGCAACGGTGGCGTGAATGACAACTCGTTCAAAAACGCTGCTATTGGTGGTGGAAGTGGCCGTCACCACCGTGGCGCTGTTGAGCATGGGCGGGGCGCTGGCGGGGATGGCGAGTTGGGTTTGTACGGCCGTTTGCTGGCCCGACGCCAGACTGCCCGTTCCCAATGTGGGCGTCACCGGCCAGCCCTGGTCGTTGCTGGCGGACAGGGTGTAGCTGTCGGCCGTGGTGCCGATGTTTTCCAGGGTGTTGTTAAAAGTATGCACTCGGTTGCGCCTGAGCAGACCGGTGTTGGTGAAAACCGGCGTGAAGCTCATCAAGCGGGAGCTGCTGTAAAATTCGTCCGCACCTACATCAACAACCCCATTGTTGGGCCGGGCTTCGCCATCAATGTCGCTATTGAGAGAGGCGGGCGTAGCCGGGTCGCCGGCGTCCCGGTTGGGGCTGGCGGCTTGCAGCCGCAGGTTGCCGCTGGCGGCGTTGATGAACAATGGATCGCCGCTGATGGCGCTGGTTAAGACGATATTGGAGGAGACTGTATTGTTGTAAATGTTGTTGTAGCCGCCGTTTACTGTTGGCCCGGTGGTAGCGAAGATGCCGCTGTCGGCGATGGCGGCTGTATTGGAGACGACGATGTTATTGCTTAACCGAATGTTCCCGCCGCCAGACAGCGCCAGACCGCCGCCAAAATCAGCCTGATTGGCATAGATGGTGTTGTGCCATACATCGGCCGTCCCCAGCAACCCAATACCGCCGGCAAATTGGCTGGTCCCCAACGCCTGGTTACCATAAATAAAGTTGTTGTACAGCCGCACATCAGTGTCAAACTGAGCAAAAATACCCCCGCCGTTGAAGGCGCTGTTATTGTATATGACGTTGTCTTCGATGAGCGCTCTGGCTCCCTGACCGCTGTCTGTGTGCAGGTAAATGGCGCCGCCTATCCCCTGGCTGAGATTGGGGGACGTATTGTTGTAAATATGATTGCCGCGAATAGTACTGTCAGCCATATTATCCAGGTAGATGCCATTGCCGTTGCTGCCGTTGGTCTGGTTGTTGAAGATGGTGTTGTTTTCGATGACGGCCGAACCGCCGTCGAAGATGCCGCCGCCGCGCTGTGAGCCGGTGAAGGCGGCGTTGCCGTAGATGAAGTTGTTGCTGATGGCGGGGCTGCCCGTCTGGTTGTAGACGCCGGCGCCTTCGGCGGCACGGCCGTTACGAATGGTGAAACCGTCAATCAGTGGGCTGGTGGCGCCGATGATCTCCACGACTCGCACCAAACCCTCTCCATCCAAGATGGTCTCGTTGAGCAGCGGGTCGCGGTTATTCCAATCGTCCACCGTGTAGCCGCCTAAAATGGTGACGGATTTATCTATCGCCATCACGGCAGAGAGTTTATCATCGCTGGTGTAGGTTCCCGCCGCCGCCCGCACTTCGTCGTTGTCGGCTGATTGGGAGACGGCCGCGCGTAAACTACACGGGTCCGCCAACGTACACAAGGCGCTGTCTGACCGGCCCGGCGCAGCATAGCGGATGGCGCCGGCGTTCGGCGCTGCCTGAGACGGCTTAGCCTGCATCATACCTAATACGGCCAGGAGGACGGCCGTGACCATCGCCAAAACCAAACTCACTGCCCCCAAACGTGAAGAAACAACCCCACCCGAACCCATCACTCGTGAACGCAAACGGCTTAAGCTACGCATAAAGAACCCCTTCCTGTTAAACAAAACTCGCCAAGTTCTGGCGCTTGAGCGCGCTCAGTTGGGGCGGCAAAATCAGGTCTTTCGGATTTGGTGGAGGCTTGTGTAAAACAAAAAACGTGAGGCGCGCTCTTTCTGGGCACGTTTCACGTTTTACATTTCACGGTTTGCCCTCCCGCCTGAACTGCCGCAGAATCCAAAAAAATTGGCTGGACACGGCCGTTAACATCACCAGTAACAACTGGCGGCCGTCTATCCAGACAAATAGTGTGGGAGACCATCAGCATACGACATCCGGCCCCAGCCCATCAGCATGGTCTAAGGAATATCAACTGTCAAACTACCGATTGCAATCGTACCCGGACAACTCGCCGTCAGGCCGCTGGTACTCAATCCCGACACAAAGCCATTGCCGTCCGTTGTGGCCGCCAGGTCTCGACTACTCCCCCCCTGCACCTGCACATGGACACTGACTGAACCATTGTCAATCGGATCGCCACCATTAAAAAAAACGGCGCTGATATCCGAAATGGAGACGGAGCATGTGCCCAGCCCCTGTGTCACCGACATATCATACCCGGTCACAATGTATTCTGTGCCGCTTCCGGAGATTGTCTGCCCATTAAAACCGCCAATCACCCGGGCATAGACCACCACTACCGACGACCCAACAATCGCCAGAATGGCGATCACGACTACGGCGATCAGCACGAGCAGCAAAGCATACTCGACTAATCCCTGTCCCTGCTCCCTTTTTGGAAAATTCATGATGCGACTCCATAAAAAATAAAACAACCTGATAAACAAAATGAAGAAGGGATAGACAACCTGGCGACTGCAAGAAACCTGGTTATTGTCTACCGATTGATACCCATTTATTACTCATAGGTATTGAGAACAACCTTTATTATACAACCTGATCAGGCGTTTTTGGCATTAAGCCGTGCCCGGAACTTTACAAATAGTACTATTATCCCCCTATTTTTGGCAAATCAGGATTTTGGCCTTTGGTTGTTTGACATAACGGTGATTTTTCACATCGTTTTTTGACTTTCTGGCCGTGAGAGATATAATTCGCGGTCGTTGTGTGGGTCAAACCAACCACTGCCCACACATTTTTATAGCATGATGCCGGCATCCTCGTATGCCGGTTCTTTTTGGAGGTATGACCGTGTACGCAATTGTAGAAAGTGGTGGCCGGCAATACCGCGCCGAAGAGGGTCACAGCTTTAGTGTGGAGAAGCTGCCCTACGAAGTCGGTGAACAGATCGAGCTGAACAATGTGTATCTTCTGGCCCAAGAAGATGGCATCCAGGTAGGCCAACCGACTGTTCCCGACGCGAAGGTGAAGGCGACGGTTGTCGAGCAATACCGCGGCAAGAAGATTTTTGTATGGAAGTATCGCCCTCGGAAACGGTATCGTCGCCGTCAAGGGCATCGTCAATATTACACGCGCTTGCGTGTGGACGAGATAGTCATCAAATAAGGAGCGTGAATCATGGCACATAAGAAAGGTGGCGGTTCTACGAGAAACGGCCGTGATAGTAACTCCCAGCGCCTCGGCGTGAAGCGTTACGGCGGCGAATATGTCATTCCCGGCAACATCATCGTGCGCCAAAAGGGCACCAAATTCCATCCTGGCAACCACGTCGGGCTGGGCAAAGATTTCACCATCTACGCCCTCATCCCAGGGCAAGTAAAGTTTGAGACCAAACAGGGGCGCAAATACATCAGCGTTTACCCTGTCGAGGCATAAGGGGCAGATTGTCATGAAAGAAGATATTCATCCCAAATGGTATCCCGACGCCAAAGTCATCGTCAACGGTGAAGTGGTCATGACAGTTGGCTCCACTAAACCAGAACTCCGTGTGGAAATCTGGTCTGGCACGCACCCCTTCTACACTGGCCAGCAGCGCCTTTTGGACACCGAAGGGCAGGTAGATCGCTTCATGAAGCGTTTGCAAAAGCGGCAAGAAATACAAGTCACCCGCGAACAGCAAAAAGAAAAGCGTTCGCCGATGGCCTTATCTATCAACGCCATGTCCCTGGGTACCCGGGCCCAAAAAGCCCTGGCAGCGGCCGATGTAGCCACAGTGAGCGATATCATGGCCCTCATCGAGAAAGGGGACGATGCTATATTGGCTATATCTGGTATCGGGCAGAAAGCCTTGATTGACATCAAACGCTTCCTCCGCGCCGAAGAGCTGATTAGCTGACCCTAAACCGACAAATTAGTTGAAGAATCAAGGGCAGATGCGGACCATCGTATCTGCCCTTTCTCGTTTATTGACCTGATGTTGTGTCAAGCGTATTTTGATAGACATGATTTACGGGATTAACAGGATAATCGGGCGGTTTTCAAATCATGTAAATCCGGTTAATCTTGTCAAATTAGCCTTGGGGAGACAGTAATCGCAAACGGAGAAAACATGAGTAGACATTTGCGAGGCAGTATCGAACTTGTTTGTGGCAGCATGTTCAGCGGCAAAACAGAAGAACTGATCCGACGCACCCGGCGGGCGGTCATCGCCAAACAAAATGTACAGGTTTTCAAACCGGCCGTTGACACCCGATATCACGTCGCCAAAGTGACTTCGCACAATGGCCTGGATTTTGAGGCGCAGCCGGTGCAGACGGCCGTCGAGATATTTTCCGCGTTACGGCCGGACACAACCGTAGTAGCCATTGATGAAATACAATTTTTCGATAATGAAATCGTCGAAGTGTGCGAAACATTGGCCGAGCAAGACAAGCGGGTGATTTGTGCCGGGCTGGACATGGATTTTCGCGGAGCGCCCTTTGGTCCCATGCCGGCTTTGATGGCGCGAGCGGAATATGTTGACAAACTACATGCTATTTGCGTGGTTTGCGGCGAAGAAGCCAGCCGCACTCAACGGCTGATCGAAGGGGAACCGGCCGCATTTGATGATCCAGTCGTTTTGGTAGGCGCGGCCGAAGTGTATGAAGCCCGCTGCCGCCAATGCCACGCCGTCAAGACGACACGAAATTAGGAGTTGTCCATGCGCGACGTTTACCAGGACATTGATCATATTTTGATTGATGAACAAAAATTACAATCCCGTATTCAAGAGTTGGCTGACGCCATCACGTCCACTGCTAATGACCATGAAGATTTGTTGCTGATTTGTGTGCTCAAAGGGGGGTTCATGTTCCTGGCCGATTTGAGCCGGGCGCTGAAACGGCCGCACGAATTGGATTTCATGGGCATTTCTAGCTACGGCTCCGGCGTCAAATCCAGCGGTGCGGTGCAAATCATCATGGACTTGAAGCAGCCGATTGTGGACCGTCATGTACTCATCGTCGAAGACATCATTGACAGCGGACGCACCCTCCAATATATGCGCCGCAATTTATTGGCACGGAATCCAGCCTCCTTACACATTTGTACTTTATTGAATAAACCCTCCCGCCGCGAGGTGGATGTGCCGGTGGATTACATCGGGTTTGACATTCCTGATAAATTTGTGGTGGGATATGGTCTGGATTTTGATGAGATTTACCGCAATCTTCCCTTCATCGCCGTGCTAAAACCTGAGGTTTTTGCTCATCTCAACTTATAGCTAGAGGATGGAGCTAGAGCTAGAGAAAGAGGAGCAAGTCTCTTCCTCTAGCTCTAGCTCCGAACTAAAATTTGACATGGTAGATTTGACTGCATATGCGGGACGTTGGGTGGCGTTGGTCGGGGATTTGGTAGCTGGGGTAGGTTACACGGCCGTCGAAGCCCTCCATCTGGCCCATCGCAACCGGCCCAAAGAACGGTTTACCCTCCAATTTGTGGAAGAGCCGGGGGGCGAACCTTTGCCATTGTCACCGCTGCTGGAAAGAATACGGCCGTTCCTCAGCCGACGCAACCTGCCCATTTACCTCGTCGGCGGCGCGGTGCGCGACGCCCTGCTGGGCCGCGTCAGCCATGATTTAGATTTTGTGACGCCGCAGCGGGCCATCCGGCTGGCGTTTCGCGTGGCCGATGAGTTGGGCGTGCCCGCCTACGCCCTGGACAAGACCAGAGACACCGGCCGCGTCGTGCTGGCCAACGAGAAAACCACGCTCGATTTCGCCCGTTTTCGCGGCGATTCGCTGACAGCCGATTTGCAGGATCGGGATTTCACCATCAACGCCATCGCCCTGCCCGCCACCGCCCAAACCGGCCACAGTTTGATTGATCCGTGTGACGGCGCCGCCGATTTGACGGCCAAACGCATCCGGCAAACGCACCCGCAAGCTATCGCCGACGACCCGGTGCGCGCCTGGCGCGCTATCCGACTGGCAGCGGCGCTGGGATTTGAAATCGCGCCGGAAACGGCCGTCGCCATCACCCAGGCGGCGGATTTGATGGGGGGTGTTTCCATCGAACGGGTGCGGGATGAACTATTGAAATGTGTGGCCACGGCCGCGCCCCATCAAGCCATCCGGCAGGCGCATGAACTGGGCCTGCTGCCCACCGCCCTGCCTGAAATCGGCGATATGGCCGGCGTGGCCCAATCCCCGCCCCATCACGAACCGGTGTTAGCGCACACGTTGAGCGTGCTGCGCTGGCTGGTGGAGGTGGAAACGGCCGTCCTCACCGCCGCCCCCTTGCCCCATCCCGTGCTGATGGCCGCGCGCCAAGCCTTGTCCCCCTACGCCGCCGCGCTGCAAGCTCGTTTTCAGGCAGAAGTGGATGGCGGCTTCAAAAACGGCACACTGCTGCGTCTGGCGGTCTTGTTTCATGATGTGGGCAAGCCGGAGACGCGGACGGTTGAAGCGGACGGCCGTATCCGTTTCCTCGGTCACGATAAAATTGGCAGCCAAATCGCCGCCCGCCGCCTGCGCCGCCTCAGCCTGAGCAACCAGGCTGTCGAGCAAGTCAAGCGGATCGTGACCGCCCACATGCGCCCGCTAATGCTGGCGCAGGCGGGACAAGTTCCGCCTTCCCGCCGCGCCATCTTCCGTTTCTTCCGCGCTGCCGGCGCCGCCGGATTAGATGTGTGTCTGCTGGCGCTGGCCGACCATCTGGCAACATATGACGGCCCCGGAAATGAAGTGGATTGGCAAAAACTGGTGACGCTGACGGCCGTCTTGTGCCACCACTTTTTTCACAAACAGGAAGAAACCGTTTCGCCGCCGCCGCTGGTAGACGGCCGTATCCTTATCAGCGAACTGCAACTTGCCCCTGGGCCGGAAATCGGCCGTTTGCTGCGGCTGATCCAGGAAGGACAGGCGGCGGGTGAAATCACCACCCGCGCCCAAGCCCTCCAATTTGCCCGACAAAGCTGCCAATAACTATGTCCCGGTGTACTCCATGTGTAACCAAATTGGTTAAAATAACATCTAAATCAATCAGCAATTGTCAATTGACAATTTGCAATTGACAATTATCCAACCCACATTTCCACATGCACATCAGCCCAAACGGGGCTATACTTAAAAACTTCCATACAAACTAGGAAATACGGGCGAGTTGCCTGTCTTTACAAAAGGTTCGCTCGCTTTTAACTTTCCTATTTCGGACGGCATGTTTCGGGAATACAATTCCCGAAACACCAAAGTTGTTTGCGATTGAACCTAAAAAACCACCAAATTTACTATAAAAGTCATTGGAGGAAACTATGTCAAATGACACCTTAACCATTACGGACAACCGAACCGGACAGACTTACGAAATCCCGGTCACGCATGACACCATCAACGCCATGGATTTGCGCCAAATCAAGGTCAACCCAGACGACTTTGGTATGCTCAGCTATGATCCGGGCTTCAAAAACACCGCATCCACCAAAAGCGCCATCACCTACATTGACGGCGGCAAAGGGATTTTGCGCTACCGGGGCTATCCCATCGAGCAACTGGCGGGAAAATCCAATTTCTTGGAAGTGGCCTACCTGGTCATGTTTGGCGAACTACCCACAGAAGATCAGTACCAGAAATGGTCTTACGATATTCTCCATCACACCTTCCTGCACGAAAATATCAAACAGTTGATGGACGCCTTCCGCCATGACGCCCATCCGATGGGGATGTTCATCGCCACGGTAGCCGCCCTGTCTACCTACTACCCGGAAGCGCGTAACATTTTCAACGAAAAGGACCGCATGAAACAAATTGTGCGGCTGATCGCCAAAGTGCCTACCATCGCCGCATTTTCCTACCGGCATTCACGCGGGCTGCCCTACGTTTACCCGGACAACGATCTGAGTTACGCCGGCAACTTCTTGAGTATGTTGGACAAAATGACGCAGGTGAAATATACGCCCAAGCCGGAGTTGGAAAAGGCGCTCGATGTTTTGTTCACGCTCCATGTAGATCATGAACAAAACTGCGGCACAGCCACCATGCGCGTCATCGGTTCCAGCAACACCGACCCTTATTCGGCGATGGCCGGGGCTGCGGCTGCCTTGTACGGGCCGCTGCACGGCGGCGCCAACGAAGCGGTGCTGCGTATGTTGATGGAAATCGGCGATGTCAAAAATGTGCCGGCGTTCGTCAAAGGGGTCAAAAGCCGCGAGCGCCTGCTGATGGGTTTTGGCCATCGTGTCTACAAGAATTATGACCCGCGGGCACGTATCATCAAAAAGATCGCCGATGAGGTGTTTGAAATCACGGGCCGAAACGCGCTGTTGGACATTGCTCTGGAACTGGAGCGGATCGCCCTGGAAGATGATTTCTTCGTCCAGCGCAGCCTGTACCCCAATGTGGACTTCTACTCAGGCATCATCTACCAAGCGATGGGCTTCCCGGTGGCGATGTTCCCCGTCCTGTTTGCCATTCCGCGCACAGTGGGCTGGTTGGCGCAGTGGATTGAGCTGCTGAACGATAAGGAACAAAAGATCGCCCGGCCGCGCCAGATTTTCCTGGGTGAAGACGAGCGTGATTATGTGCCGATGAGCGTACGGTAATCACTCAACAACCTTTTAAAGGCTAAAAGGCCGGTCACATCATTGTGAACCGGCCTTTTTTGTTTTAACCAGAGAAGACCTGCGAGGTTTGCGAAACCTCGCAGGTCTCAAACTAAACAGGTTGTCGGCCCTGGAAACCGGCGTTGATGTCGTGGAAGTGGGTGATTTCATCTTCACCGTATCGCCAGCACAGGTAAATGTCACGGCCGTTTCGCCGGGATGGAAAATCCAATAACCCCGCATTCAAATCTTTGATGACGCAGCCATGAGATTGCACTTCCTCGACCAATCGCTCGATTGCCATAAAATCCAGCGCCATGTCAGAAGCCGCCCGGCCGCCCACATCACTGATCATATCATCCAAAATCGGGCCAAGTTCATGCCGGGAGCGCACCGCCCGCGCCCGCTGCGCCAACAGATCAGCCATTAACGGTTTCAGCGTTGGCAGCAAACCGTTCGCTTCGGTAACAGAAAAATAACGCACGCCTGCCCTCCGATAAACGAAACGGGGTACAAGTTTGTACCCCGTTCAACTGGTTCTCTCTACGAAACGAAACTACCCGCAAGCGGCGCAGCCGCCGCCCGTCGCTGGACCAGCGCTGGCGGCTGATTCTCCCTTGGGTTTGAAGGAGGAGCCGCAGCCGCAGCTTGTGGCCGCATTGGGATTGTCAATCTTGAACCCGCCGCCCATGATGCTGTCTTCATAATCAATCGTGGCCGAGTTCAGATACATCATGGAAGTGGGATCGATGAAGACGCGAACGCCGTCTTTCTCGATGATGTGGTCATACGGCCGTGGCTCCGCTTCCAGCGCCATGCCATATTGCATCCCGGAGCAGCCGCCGCCCGCCACAAACACCCGCAAACCATGATCTGGCACATTTTTCTGCTCCAGCAGATTACGCACAGAAGCCACGGCCGATTCGGTCAACACAATCGTTTCAATTTGTTCAATTACGCTCATGAATAATTACCCTTTGTTAATTATGCGGACTTGTGTCCGCTTACCTTGTCAACAGTGGGGAAATTCTAACAACAATCTCAATGAATGTCAATTTTTATCAACTATTTCTTAGAAATACGGCCGTTCGCATACGCCACCTGGCTGCCTTTGCATCCACATCTCGGATAAACGCGGTTTTGCTGTTGGTATACCCTTCGGTGTCCGTGCGGAACTGCATCGCCAACCCCGCTTTCAAGTCGCTGTAGGTTACGGCCGTTTTCGGGTGTGCCCGCAGGTAATCACGAAAGTTAAGATGGCGTGAGATTTCCGGGTGACCGGTCTGGAAAATGTGAACGTGGCGGGTGTGATGCGCGTCGCTGCCTTTGCGGAAGTAACGACGGCAGGGGACGCCGTTTTCTCCTTTGGCGACGCAGCCCAACGCCGCCATATTCCGATTGTATCCATCAACGGCCGTGATGTCCCGCACTTCCACCAAAATATCTATGATCGGTTTGGCCAGAATGCCGGGCACGGCCGTGCTGCCGACGTGGTGGATGGCGAGAAGGATGGGGTGGAGGACAGCCGTCAACCGCGCCGCTTCCTGCGCATACTGTCCGGCCCAATCCGAGTTGTGGGGAGAAAGTTCCACGATCCGAGTCATGACATCACACAATATACGGCGCACTGGCTCCCGTCTTCGCCATCCCTGCCGGGTCAAGCGTGACGTTCAGGCAGGCCGGTTTGCCGCTGGCAAAAGCGCGTTGCAGGGCCGGGCCAATTTCGTCAGGGTTTTCCACCAGCTCGCCTACGCCGCCCAACGCCGCCACCACCTGGTCATAGCGCGTGGGGGCCAGCGAGGTGGCGATGGCCCGCTCTCGGCCTACCATCTGGATTTGCGGGCTGCGAATCTGCCCCCAGCCGGCGTCGTTGCCCACGATGGAGACGATGGGCAGGTTGAAGCGCACGGCCGTATCAAACTCAAACCCATTCAACCCAAACGAACCGTCGCCATGGATGATCAGCGCCTTCTTGTCCGGGTACAGATGTTGGGCGGCGATGGCAAACGGCGCGCCCACCCCCAGACAACCCAGCGGGCCAGGGTCCAGCCATTGGCCGGGGCGCGTCAGGTCAATCACCTTGGCGCAGGCGCTGACGATGTCGCCGCCATCCCCCACCAAAATTGTGTTCTCGTCCACAAACTCGTTAATCGCCGCCCCCATGCGGAAATGATTGATGGGCACATCCGCCAGCGCTTGCCATTCCTCCCACTGCGCCCGTTTCTTCGCCTCCATGGCCTGCACCTGCGCCAGCCACTCGTCGTAGCGGACGCCTTGCAACCCTTCGGCCAGCGCTTCCAAAACCAGCCGGGCGTTAGCCGCGACGGCCACGTCTGCCTGCCGGTTGTGGTTTAGCTCATTGGCGTCATTCTCGATTTGGATGAGACGGCCGTCTTCCCGCCATCCCTGCCCATATTTCAAGCGAAAATCGAGCGGCGTGCCGATGAGCAGCACACAATCCGCCTGTTGCAACGCCTTTGAGCGAGTCGCCTTAAAGCAGTGGGGATGCGTCATCGGCAGCGTGCCCCGGCCGGCGCCGTTGGTGTAGACCGGGATACCCGTCTGCTCCGTCAGGGCGCGCAAAGCGTCGTCCGCCTCATCCCAATACACCTGCGTTCCGGCGATGATCAGCGGCTTTTCCGCCGCCCGCAGCAGTTCAAACATGCGCCGCAAATCGCCGATTTCCGGCTCGACCGGAACCGCCTCCGCCTTTGGCTGCGTCGCCACCGGGTCAATGGGATTAAACAGCACATCAAACGGCAGTTCCACAAAGACGGGGCCGGGACGGCCGTTCAAGGCCGCCTCAAACGCCCCATGCAGCTTCTCCGGAATCTCCTCGGTGCGTTCAATGGTGAAGCTGGCTTTGGTGAAGGTGCGGAACATCTCTGTCTGCGGCATCTCTTGCAACCCGCCCATCCCCTTCGTCTTCAAGGGAGCGGCTCCGCCCAATAAAATCAGGGGACTGCGCGCCTGGTAGGCATTGGCTACGGCCGTCACCGCATCCGTCACCCCTGGCCCGGCCGTCACCAGCGCCACGCCCACGTTGCGCGTCAGCCGGGCGTGGGCGTCGGCCGCGTGCCCCGCCGCCTGCTCGTGCCGGAAATCCAGCGTGGTGATGCCGTTGTTCAAGCAGCCCTCGTAGATCGGCGCCACATGAAAGCCGCACAACGTGTAAATCGTGGTCACGCCCTGCGCCGCCAACTGCCGCGCTGTCAATTCGCCACCGTGTGTCAATTGCATATGATTCTCCGTTTAGAACAGAGAGAATCAGAGAGAATTTCTCTTTGTTCTCTCTGCGAATCTCTGCGTCTCCTCCGCGCTCTCTGCGTTCTATTCCTCAAACCCGTCAAACCGTTCCGGCCAATTCTGGTGCGCCTCAATCTCCCACGTCTTGCGCCAGAGCGAACTGGCCCCGTCAATCTTGATCGTCTCGCCGCTGATGTACGCCGCCGCCGGGGAAAGCAGAAACGTGATGACGGCCGCCACTTCGCTTTCCGTCCCCATCCGTTTGGCCGGGATGTCGCGGATGACTTGTTCGATGAGCGGCCGTGCCGCCTCGCCATAATGCGCCAGCCCCGACGATTCAATCAGCCCCGGCGCCACCGCGTTCACCCGCACCCCCGATTTGGCCCACTCCACCGCCAACGTCTTGGTGATATTCTCCACCCCGGCTCGCGCCGCCGCCGAATGCGCCATGCCGGGAAAGCCGCGCCAATTCTCCATCAGCATGTTGACGATGACGCCGCCACGCGCCCCCATCCATTGATTGTACGCTTCCCGGCACATCAAAAACGTACCGCGCAAATTGGCGCCGACCACCGCGTCAAACCCTTTGGCGTTAATTTGCTCCGCCGGGCTGATGTATTGCCCGCCGGCGTTGTTCACCACGCCATGAATGATACCCCGTTCCGCCAACACCTGCGCAAACAGGGCCGCGATGCTCTCCTCCTCGCGCAAATTGAGCCGGGCAAAGGAGGCGCTGCCGCCGGCGGCGATGATTTCGTCCCGTATCCGCGCCAGCTTGGTGGTGCGGCGGGAGGCGATGACCACATGCGCCCCCAACGACGCCAGTTCGTGCGCCGCCGCCCGGCCGATACCGCTGCCGCCGCCGGTGACGATGATGGTCTGGTCTTTGAACAAATCGGGTCGAAAGATGGAGTGGTAGGGCATCAACAAGTCCTTATGTTAATTGATTGTGGTCAGAAATTTGTGGAGTACGGCCGTCACCCGTCCCGCTTGCTCTACCGGCGAAGTATGCCCGGCGTCCTCCACAATCGTCAAGCGGGCGCCGGGAATGGCCGCCGCCATCCGCTCTGATTGGCTGACCGGCGTGGGCATGTCCTTATCGCCGACGATGATCTGGGTGGGGACGGTGATTTGGTCCAACTGGCCAACCACACTCTCCCGCGCCCAAATACCGTGACCAAAGCGGAAGGTTGCCATGCGATCATTTCGCTTGATGCGCTCTTTCCATTCAGCCACAACCGCCCGCCGCGCCGGGTCGCTGGGGTTAGGGTCGGCGAACAAAATCGCCATCACCTTGTTGATCACCGGCCGCCAGCCCAGGTAGCGGATGATGCTGGCCAGCAGTTTGTACTGCCCCAGCCCTTCTTCCCGCTCGGCGTCGGCGGCGGTATCAATCAGCGTCAGCGATTTGAGCAGATCGGGACGGCGGATCGCCAACCGCAGGCCGACGAAGCCGCCGGTGGACATGCCCACGAAATGGCAGGGGGCGCACTCCATGGCCTCGATGAAGGCGACGGCGTCGGCGTACAGATTCTCCATCTCGTAGCCGACGGCCGTCCTCTCACTCCTCCCATGCCCGCGATGATCATACGCCAGACAGCGGTACTGACTTGGCAGCGCCTCTAACTGCGCCCGGTACATGGTGTGATCCATCAGGAAGCCGTGACTGAACACGACGGTTTCCGGTCCATCTCCCACATCCGCATAAAACAAATCCACTTCATTCACTCGAATCTTCGGCATCGTCATTACCTCCTATACCTTGAGTGGCAGTATTCAGTATTCAGTGTTCAGTATTCAGCATGGGTTACTACTCGACTGATTACTGAATACTGCCAACTGATCACTGAACGACCGTCAATGCCGCCCGCGCCATCAACGGAACCATCGGCCCAAAGGCGGCAAACCGCTTGTCCTGCGTCTGCCCGCGCGCGAAACGGGTGTAAATCTGGGCGATGATGACAGCCACGCGGAACAGGGCCAGCGCGTGGTAAAAATGGATGTCGGCAACGGAACGGCCGCTCACCCGCGCATACCTCGCCACCAATTCCGTCCGCGTCAAAAAGCCCAGGTCGCCGGTAGGCATCATCGCCATCCCCCGCATCGCCTCCGGGTCGGTCGGCTCCGTCCAATAAGCCAGCAGAGCGCCTACGTCGGACAGCGGATCGCCCAGCGTACACATGTCCCAGTCGAAAATGGCGACGATGCGCCCCGGATCGTCGGCAGCCAGCATGACATTGTCCAGCTTGTAATCGTTGTGAACCAGGGAGAATTGGGTCGTCCGCGGCTGGTTGGCTTTGAGCCAGGCGTACACCTCGTCCATTTCGGGGAGAACGGCCGTCTGCGCCGCCTGCCACCGTTTGTACCACCCTTCAACCTGGCGGGCGATGAAACCGGTCGGTTCACCCAGATCGCCCAGACCGATGGCCTCGTAATCAACGGCGTGGAACTGGGCCAGGGCATCCACCAGGGCTGCGCTCATGCAGCGGGGGGCATTGGGGATGGCGGCAAATGGGGGCGGCAAGGTTCTGCGGACGACGACGCCTTGTTTCCGTTCCATGATGAAGAAGGGGGCGCCAATAACGGCCGTCTCCTCACAAAACAAAAAAGCGCGCGGGGCATAGGGGAAGGCTTTGTACAGGACGGACAACACTTTGTACTCCCGCCCCATGTCATGCGCTTTCTTCGCCACCGGGCCGAGGGGCGGCCGGCGCAGCACATACTGGTGCGTGCCATAGTCCAGCAAATAGGTCAAATTGGCCGCGCCGCCGCCGAATTGGCGTACGGTCAGCCGGTTTTCTGTGTCGGGAAGACAGCCATGCAGGTAGGCGGCCAGCTTCTGCTCATTAAATTGCTCGTCTGTTCTTACAGCAATTGTGTCATCCATCTGCCTCTCCGTCACAATTAACGCCTAAAATAGGCGAAAAATAGGCGATTCAACTCCCTCACAATCACCCATACCGCTGCAAAATCCGCCGCGCCACCGACCGCTTATGCACTTCGTCCGGCCCATCGTAAATGCGGGCGGCGCGTTCGTGGCTGTACCAGTAGGCCAGCGGCGTTTCATCCGTCATGCCCATGGCGCCGTGCGTCTGGATGGCGCGGTCGAGGACGCGCTGCAAGACGCCGGCGACGTAGAATTTGATGAGCGAGATTTCGTCGCGGGCGGCGTAGGCGCCTTCCCGGTCAATCTTGGCGGCGGCG
>JAJRVV010000043.1 GCA_024277135.1 Chloroflexota bacterium
CAATAACAGCGTGATGGCCTGGCGAGCGCCATCCAGATTTGTGATTTGCTTAGGGTTTAAGCCGGGTAACATTTTGCTTGCCTGTTTTCAGAAGATAGATTTGCGTCACTGAGGATAGCCGTCGTTTGTTGGATTTTCTTTAACATTACAATAGAGTTTCATTTGTATTTTGTCTACCGCGAGTTATTGAGAAGATACCTCACGCAGTTAAAAAAAGATAATTACATTGACTTGGTCAATAACCTGGTCTACACTGTCAGGGAGGTGAAATCATGACCATCGTCAATGTTTACGAAGCTAAAACCCATCTGTCTAAATTGCTGACGCGGGTGATGAGTGGCGAGCAAATCATCATCGCCAAAGCGGGGAAACCGGTCGCGGTACTCTCTCCCATTGCCGGGACGCCAACACGGCGCGTTCCTGGTCTCGATGCTGGCAAAGTTGTCATTAAGCCCAATTTCGATGACCCGCCGCCGGAGTTTGACTTGTGAAAGCGCTGTTGGACACCCACACATTTCTGTGGTGGAACCTGGACGATCCGCAGCTTTCAGATACAGCGCGGGAATTCATCGGCGACGGCCGTAACCAGATATTTTTGAGCGCAGCCAGCGTCTGGGAGATTGCGATCAAATATGGCAAAGGGCGGTTGGCGTTACCGGAAAAACCGGAACTGTATATCGCCCAACGCCTGACGCAGCACCATTTTTCACCGCTGCCCGTTCTGCTAAGCCATGCCGCCCAAGTTTATCGCCTGCCGGACATTCACCAAGACCCTTTTGACCGGCTGCTGGTCGTGCAAAGCCAGTTAGAATCGCTGCCGTTGCTTACGGCCGATGTACAGATTTCCGCTTATGATGTGACTGTCATCTGGTAGCGAAAATCCGCTTTATTCCATGCCATGAATTCGATCACCGTAACCGTTCCCGCCACCACCGCCAACCTCGGCCCCGGCTTTGACTGCCTGGGGCTGGCATTGGAATTACGGAATGTGGTGACGCTGACGGCCGTTTCCACCGAAACGGCCGTTTCCCACACTCCATCCATCACCATTGAAGGCGAAGGGGCGGACAAACTGCCCGCCGACGAAAGCAACCTGGTGTACCAGGCGGCGGCGCGGCTGTTTGAACGGGTGGGGGTCCGGCCGTCTGCCCTGCGCATCCACCAACAAAACCGCATCCCGGTCGGCAGCGGGCTGGGCAGCAGCGCCGCCGCCGTCCTGGGCGGTTTGCTGGCGGCCAACGCCCTGGTGGATGGCGGCTTGAGCGACGCCGACATCTTGCAGATGGCGACGGAGATGGAACATCATCCCGATAACGTGGTTCCCGCTTTTTATGGGGGGTTGACGCTGGCGGTGGCGGGGGAAGACGGCCGTCTTCACATCGAGCAGCTTCCTATTTCCCCGATGAAAGTCGTCATCGTCTTGCCCGATTTTGACCTGCCCACCGCCGAGGCGCGGGCGGCGCTGCCAACCCAAGCGCCCCTGGCCGACGCTGTGTTCAATATCGGCCGGGCCGGGCTGGTGGTGCGGGCGTTGGCGCGGGGGGATTGGCCGGCGCTGGGGCCGGCGATGCAGGACAAACTGCACCAGCCGTACCGCATCCCCCTCATCCCCGGCATGGCGGCGGCGTTTGCGGCGGCGGAAACGGCCGGAGCGGCCGCCGTCGCTCTCAGCGGCGCGGGACCAAGCGTGGCCGCTTTTGCCCCGGACAATCATGGCGCCATCGCCCAGGCGGTTATGGATGCGTTTACGGCCGTTGGCCTCGCCAGCCGCGCCTGGACGTTGCCCATCGCCCAAAGCGGCTGGGCGTCAGTCTCGTCCCGCTCCTGACCCCCTGAGAATTTATTCACATTATCGCCCCGTCTTGCCCGATTTGTTAAACTGGTAAGGTTGAACGCGCAACCAGTTCCCCCGGTGGGGTTAACAAACCGGGTAAGATTTCCCGTAGCACGCCACATCGCACATTCAGCGCGCGATTTTCCCGGAAACTGCGATTTTCCGGGAAAATGTAGGAGATTTAGATGGACAAGACGACATACTTGCACTGGTACCGCCAGATGGTACGCATTCGCCGCTTCGAGCAAAAATGCTCCGAATTGTACCAACTGGGCAAAATCGGCGGCTTTTTACATTTATATATCGGTCAGGAGGCGGTGGCCGTCGGCTCGATCAACGCCCGGCAGGAAAATGACCACATCATCACTGCCTACCGCGATCACGGCCACGCCCTCACCGTCGGCGCCGATCTGAACCAGGTGATGGCGGAGATGATGGGCAAGGCGACCGGCGTTAACAAAGGCAAGGGCGGCTCGATGCACCTGGCTGACGTGAAGCGGCGCTATTGGGGCGGCCATGCCGTCGTCGGCGCTCATTTGTCGCTGGCGACGGGGTTGGCGCTGGCGGAGCAGTATAACGGGACGGATGCGGCCGTGCTCTGCTATTTTGGCGATGGCGCCACCAATATCGGTTATTTCCACGAATCGCTTAATCTCTCCGGTGTGTGGCAACTGCCCGTCCTTTGGATTTGCGAGAACAACCAGTACGGCATGGGCACGTCGGTCAAACGGCACTCCTCCGCCTAGTCCATCATGACCAAAGCCAGCGGCTACGACATCCCGGCGGCGCAGGTGGACGGGATGGATGCGCGCGCGGTGCATGAAGCCACGCAGAAGGCGCTGGCCGCCATTCGCAGCGGGGAAGGGCCGCAATTTTTGGAAATTCTCACCTACCGGTTTGAAGGGCACAGTATGGGCGACCCATTGCGTTACCGCACCAAAGAGGAAGTGGAGAAGTGGCGCGAGGACGACCCTATCGGCATCCTGGAACGGCAGATTCTCAAGGATAAGCTGGCGGCGAAGGATGAACTGGAAGCGATTGACCGGGAAATTGAAGATGAACTGGCGGAAGCGGTGAAATTTGCCGAACAATCGCCGCTGCCGGAAGCGGAAGCGTTGTTTGCGGACATTTATGTAAATGAATAATGAACAATGAGCGATGAACAAAGGGTTACTCATTGTTCATTGCTCATTTCTCATTGGAGAAAATGATGGCACGAATTACCATGCGACAGGCAATCAGTGACGCGCTGCGGGAGGAGATGCACCGGGATGAGCGCGTTTTTATCATGGGGGAGGAAGTGGGGGTGTGGGGCGGTACGTATGCGGTGACGCGCGGTTTTTATGATGAGTTTGGCCCGCGCCGGGTGCGGGACACGCCGATTTCGGAGATGGCGATTGGCGGCGCGGCGGTGGGGGCGGCGATGGCCGGTCTGCGGCCGGTGGCGGAGTTCATGACGATTAACTTCGCTTTTGTGGCCTTTGACGCCATCATCAACCATGCCGCCAAGATGCATTACATGTTTGGCGGGCAGATGCGGGTTCCGTTGGTGTTTCGAGCGCCGGGCGGGGGCGGCCGTCAGTTGGGCGCCACGCACAGCCATACGCCGGATGTGATTTTCGCCCATTTCCCCGGCTTGAAGGTGGTGTCGCCCAGCACGCCGTATGACGCCAAGGGGCTGCTCAAGGCGGCGATTCGGACGGATGACCCGGTGTTGTTCATCGAACACGCCACGTTGTACCAGGTGCGGGGCGAGGTTCCCGACGGGGATTATGTGGTTCCCATCGGCGCGTCGGACGTGAAGCGGGAAGGGCGGGACGTGACGATTGTGGCGTATGCCCAGGGGCTGCAGGTGGCGCTGGCGGCGGCAGAAAAACTGGCGAAAGAGGGGATTGAGGCGGAGGTGGTGGATTTACGCACCTTACGGCCGCTCGACATGGCCCCCGTCCTCCAATCCTTCAAAAAGACGTTCAAAGCGGTGGTGGTGGAAGAAGGGCATCGCTCCTACGGCATCGGCGCGGAAATTGCGGCCCGGCTGCAAGAAGAAGGGTTTGATTACCTGGACGCGCCCATCAAGCGGGTGGCGCAGGCGGAAGTCCCGCTGCCTTATTCGCGGGAGTTGGAGCAGTCGGCGCTGATTAACCCGGATAAGGTGGTGACGGCCGTGAAGGAGGTTCTCTGATGGCTGAATTTATCGTGATGCCCAAACTGGGGTTTGATATGCGCGAGGCGGTTCTCAACAACTGGCTCAAAAACGTCGGCGATCAGATTGAGAAAGGGGAGATTGTGGCCGAGATTGAGTCGGACAAGGCGACGCTGGAACTGGAGGCGCAGGTGAGCGGGACGCTGCTGCATCTGCTGGCGGAGGCGGGGGATGTGGTTCCGGTGGGGGCGAATCTGGCGATTGTGGGGGAGGCGGGAGAGGATTTTTCGGCTTTGCTGGATGGTGAGCGTGAGCCAGAGCTAGAGCTAGAGCAAGAGCAAGAAGCAGCGGGAAGCGGGAAGCGGAGAGCGGCGATGCCGACGAATGGAGATTTTCCCGGCGGGGTGAGAGCCACGCCGGTGGCGCGGCGGCTGGCGCAGGAGGCGGGGATTGATTTGCGATTGGTGAAGGGGACGGGGCCGGACGGCCGTATCCGTAAAGCGGATGTGGCGGCGTATCGGGCTGCGCCGGTGACGGCCGCGCCTGCTCTCGCCGGGCCGGACACAACAGAAATTCCGGCGAGCCGGCTGCGGCAGGCCATCGCCCGGCGCATGAGTGAAAGTAAAGTCACCATTCCCCACTTCTACGTCACGGCCGACATTGACATGGCCCCGGCGCTGGCGCTGCGCAAACAAATCAACGCCGCCTTACCCGAAGGGGAGAAAGTGACCGTCAACGACCTGATCGTCAAGGCGGCGGCACTGGCCTTGCGCCACTTCCCCAAGCTGAACGCCAGCTACAACGGCGAGACGACCATTTTGCACAACCACATCCACGTGGGCAGCGCGGTGGCGGTGGAAGGGGGGCTGCTCACCGTCGTGCAAAAACAGACTGATTTGACGCCGCTGGCGCAGATCGCCAGAGATAACCGGGAGATGATCGGCCGGGTGCGGCAAGGTAAAATGCGTCCCAGCGACGTGGAAGGCTCCACCTTCACCGTTTCCAACCTGGGCGCATTTGACGTGGATCATTTCATCGCCATCATCAACCCGCCCAACGCCGCTATTTTGGCCGTCGGTTCGGCGCAGCAGGTTCCGGTGGTCGTGGATGGTCAACTGGCGGTAGGCGCGCGCATGAAAGCGACCATTTCCGCCGATCATCGGGTGACGGATGGGGCGGAAGCGGCACAGTTTATGCAGTTGCTCAAACAAATTTTGGAGGAGCCGTTACGACTGTTGTTGTCATAAAGAAAAGCGAAAAACCAGGAAACGGAAAACGAAAAACGTGAGGCAAAAACGCCTCTCATCACGTTTTTTGCTTTTCGTTTTACGCATCTTGATCAGACTTTTGCTCATGTTCCTGGCATGTGCTATAAAAGGGACAGATTTCACAATCTCCTAGCTTAAAAAACCATGATTCAGTTGACCCAGACTTTGACGGGTTGGGAAGCGTCCAAAGTCTGTTCGTGGCTGAATGACGTTCACAAAATCAGGAGAGGAGGAACCCTCACGTGTTAACAGATTGGCAATTTATTGCTATTTTTTTGGCGCTGGCCCCTATTTTCCCGGTCATGCCCGTGATGATGAATGCGTTGCTGGCGCCGAAACGGCCGTCTTTCATCAAACAACAGACCTACGAGTGCGGCATTGAAACCGTAGGCGATTCCTGGATTCAGTTTAAGGTGCAGTATTACATTTACGCCCTCATTTTCGTTGTGTTCGATGTTGAGGCGGTTTTTCTGTTTCCCATTGCCGCCGCTTATGGGCAACTGCAACTGTTTGCCGTTGTCGAAATTGTCCTTTTTGTTCTCATTCTGACGACCGCGCTTGGCCACGCCTGGGGAAGAGGCGTCCTGGAATGGATTTAAGATTGGAATTAAACCAGAATGACACGGGGTGACGGCCGTCCCCTTGTCATTTCGCCTTGCCCACTTAAATGCTGTTTAGTGGAGTAATTGTATGAGCTTCAACCTTGTTGAGTTTCTCAAGAGTCTGGTTCAACTGACTGTCTTTGACTACCTGCGTAAAGTGTGGGGGGATCAGCCCTGGGTGGAGCCGACGTTGGACATCGTCGGCGCCATGATGTTGGCTACCTTCCTCTTGTTGATCGTGTTGGTGTTGATCTGGCTGGAACGAAAACTGATCGCCCGCCTTCAGGATCGAATCGGCCCCAACCGGGTTGGCGGCAAGTATGGCATGCTGCAATCGCTGGCCGACGCCTTGAAACTGCTGACGAAAGAGCTGATTACCCCGGCCGGCGCGGATCGGGTGGCTTATAACCTGGCCCCATTTTTAATTGTCATAGCCGCGCTGCTTGTGTGGGCCGTTTTACCTCTGGCTCCCGGCGTCATCGGCGTTGACTTAAACATCGGCGTTTTCTTCGTGCTGGCCGTGAGTTCCATCTCGGTGGTGACGTTGCTGCTGGCTGGCTGGGGATCCAACAACAAGTATGCTTTGTTGGGCGCGTTTCGCTCGGTGGCGCAGTTGGTCAGCTATGAAGTGCCCATGATTCTGGCGCTGCTCATCCCCATTTTGTTGGCCAGTTCCATGTCCACGGTGGACATCATCGCCGCGCAAGGGCTGCCGTTTCTGATTTTTGTGCCATTGTCAGCGCTGATTTTCTTCATCTCGGCGCTGGCGGAGACGGGGCGGACGCCGTTTGATTTATTGGAAGCGGAGTCGGAAATTGTGGCCGGGTTCCACGTGGAGTACAGCGGCATGAAGTTTGCCATGTTTTTCCTGGCGGAGTTCCTGGGCACGTTCTTCATGTCCGCCTTTTTTACGGTAGTTTACCTGGGCGGCTGGAATATCCCCATCATCAATGCCATTTTGGGCGTATTTGATGTGAATGTAGATTTGGCGGCGCTGGCCTTTGGACGGCCGTTAGGACTTCTGGTCTTCTTCTTCAAAACCTTCATGATCTATTCGCTCTTTGTCTGGATTCGCGGCACCTTGCCCCGCGTGCGCATTGACCAGATGCTCAACTTCAACTGGAAATTCCTAGTTCCCTTGTCGCTGGCGCTGATTTTGACCGTGGCCGTTTTGGATAAGGTGATGGAATTGTATTTTGACCCCAGTCTGCTGACGCGGACAGGCGTTCATCTGTTGAGTAACATTCTGCTGGGCTACGCGGCTCTGGAATTGGCGCGCCGGTATGCCCGACGGCAGCGGTTGGCGACGGCATAAGAATTGTCAACTGCTAATTGCTAATTGTTAATTGTTAATTGCCAAACTGGTATGGAGTTGTCCAAGCCATGACGATTGAACAAGTCATTTTTATCATTGTGAGCGTCATTACCCTGGGTTCCGGCCTGGTGGTGGTGACCAATCACAATCTGTTTCACGCGGCGCTGGCGATGATGCTGTCGTTTTTGGGCGTGGCGGGAATGTACGTGCTGCTGGACGCCGGGTTTCTGGCGGCGGCGCAGCTACTGGTTTACATCGGCGCGATTTCGATTTTGATCATTTTTGCCATCATGATGACGCGCCGGTTGATGCAGACGACGGAATCGCCTTATAACGCTCAATGGTTATTGGGCGGACTCACGGCCGCCGGCACCTTCGTGTTGATGGTGTTTGTGATTTTGCGCTGGTGGCCTTATGAACCGGCGGCAGCGCCATTGGCTACGGGTACGGCCGTGCCCGCAGACATGCTGCAAAACAGTGTGGCCGCGCTCGGTCAAGCCTTTGTCAGCCCTGATGCGTATGTTCTCCCCTTTGAGTTGGCGTCGGTGCTGCTGCTGGCGGCGTTGATTGGCGCGATTTTGGTCGCCTGGCCCGGAGCCGAGGAGGAAGCATGATCCCGTTATCCTGGTACTTGGTGGCAGCGGCGGCTCTGTTCTGCCTGGGCTTGTATGGCGTTTTGGCCCGGCGTAATGCGGTTGCCATTTTGATGGCAGTGGAGTTGATGCTGAATGCGGTTAATATCAATCTGGTCGCTTTCTGGCGTTATCTGACCCCTGATAGATCCACCGGAATGGCGTGGGCGGTTTTTGTACTCACAGTGGCGGCGGCGGAAGCGGCCGTCGGTCTGGCGTTGATTATTTCCATTTACCGGCGGCGCGATTCAGTCGTGGCCGAGGAATTGGATTTGTTGAAGAATTAGATCAGTAACCAGTAACCAGTAATCAGTATTCAGTAAGCAGTGTCCCGTTTACTGAACACTGAACACTGAGGGAAAAAGTGTATGAGTGAACAAACACTGGAAACCTTAACCTGGCTCATCCCGGCCATGCCGCTGGCGGTGTTTTTCATCATTATGCTGTTCACCAAGCATAATCGGACGTTGAGTTGGCTGTTGGCCTGGGCCGGCATCTTCAGTTCGCTGGCGATGGGCTGGACGGTGGCCTTTAATCTGTTTGCCAGAGAGGCATCTAAGCTGGCGGAACACCCGGTCACCGTCTCCAGCATTGTGGAGTGGCTGCCGACGGGTATTGAACAATGGTTGGAGATGGGGGTGGCGGTGGATCCGTTGACGGCCGTCATGCTGTTCATGGTCCCCTTTGCCACCGCCATGATCTTCATCTACAGCGTGGGTTACCACAACTACGGCAAACCGCGCGGCACGGTTTTGGGGACCCCTAATCATGGCAAAGAGGAGCCGTTACTCTCCCGATTCTTCGCCTTCATGTCCCTCTTCGCCGGCGGCATGTTGACCCTGGTGGTAGCCGACAACTTACTGTTGCTCTTCATCGGCTGGGAGATCATGGGCTTTTGCTCTTATTCCCTCATCGGTTTCTGGTACTCCCGTAACTACGACAACCCCAAGAAAATCACGCCGCGCAAAGCGGCCATCAAGGCGTTCATCACTACCCGCATCGCCGATGTGGTGATGTTGGTAGGCATTGTCTTCTTCTACCGCGTATTTGGCACGCTCAATTTCAGCGAGGCGCTGTCAGCGCATGGGCTGGAACAAGCGGTGGGCGTTGTCGGCGCGGGCGCGTTGGGCGTCATCGCGTTGCTGCTTTTTGCTGGCACGGTGGGTAAATCAGCGCAGTGGCCGCTGCACGTCTGGCTGCCGGATGCCATGGAAGGCCCCACGCCGGTCAGCGCCATCATCCACGCGGCGGCGATGGTTTCGGCGGGCGTCTACATGATCGTCCGCATCTTCCCCCTCATCTCGGTGGGGGCGGAGGGGAATCCCAACGTCGGCCTCATCATCGGCGGCATTGGCGCCTTTACGGCGCTGATGGCGGCTACGATTGCCATCGCCCAAAACGATGTGAAAGGGGTGCTGGCTTATTCGACCATCTCCCAGTTGGGTTACATGGTGGCGGCCATCGGCATCGGCGCGTATGTGGCGGCGGCGTTCCACCTGATCACGCACGCTTTTTTCAAGGCGCTGTTGTTCCTCGGTTCCGGCTCCGTCATTCACGGCATGGAACATGGCGCGGAACATGCGCATGATCACCATACTGACCCGCAAAATATGTTGAACATGGGCGGATTGGCGAAGCGAATGCCGAAGACGTATTGGACGTTTGTCATCGGCGGTTTTGCCCTGTCCGGTTTCCCGTTGATAACGGCCGGGTTCTGGTCGAAAGATGAAATTTTGGCCGACGCCTGGTTCCAGGGCGCGCATGGCAATGTGTTGGCCGGGGTCGTTTTCTGGATGTTGGCGATTGCGGCGCTGTTGACGGCGTTTTACACGATGCGTCAGATTTCGCTCACCTTCTTGGGCGAGCCGCGCACGCCGTTGGCGGAACACGCGCATGAGAGCAACAACTTCATGACGATTCCGCTGATTCTGCTCTCGATTTTTGCGGTGGGCGTGGGCTGGTTCGGCATCCCGGAGAATTTCTTGGGGACGGAAGGGATTTTCACCAATTACTTCCACCAATACATCGGGGCCACGGTCGAGGAGACGCTGATTGAACTGGAGGAAGTGGGATTGGTGGCGCACGCTTTGGAGGTTCTGCCGTTTGATGTGGTCCCATTGGCGGCATCGGTGACGGTGGCGTTGGGCGGTTTGTTCCTGGGCTGGTGGGTATACGGCCGTAAACCGCTCAAAGCTGGCGAACCCGACCCATTGGTCCGGCCGCTTGGCCCGCTGCACGGCTTCTTGCAAAACAAATGGTACTGGGACGAACTGTACCAGGCCGTCTTCATCCGCCCGGTGGTGTACTTCTCCGAAGTCATCGTTTATGAATGGGTGGATAAGGGCGCGATTGACGGCACGCTGCATCTCATCGCCCGCACCATGTACCGCATCGGCGCTTACCTGCTCTGGTTCGAGCAGACCGTCATCAGCGGCGGTATGGATTGGATGAAAGACCAATTCTTCGCCATCACGCGAGAAGCGCGCGAACTACAAACCGGCAAAATTCAAGAATACACGCTGGTTTCCATGCTGATTGCCAGCGCCCTGGCGTTGGTTATTCTGGGCATCAACTTCGGTTGGTTCGCCCAATTTATTCAATAGTTGAGGAGACAGGAGAACAATGGACTTGGTGGATAATAATCTCCTGAGCTTAATCGTCTTCTTCCCGGCGTTGGCGGCGCTCATCATTTTGTTGATGCCGGAAGATGAAAAGACGCTGATCCGGCGGTTGGCCTTTGCCTTGAGCTTGATACCGCTGGCGCTGACGCTCATCGCCTGGTTTAATTTTGAAGGCGGCGCCGGCTTCCAGTTTGAAGTGCAGAAGGAATGGTTCCCGGCGATTGGGGCCAGCTATCACCTGGGGTTGGATGGCATCAGTCTGTCCATGTTCCTGCTGACCACTCTGTTAACGCCGCTGTCCATCCTGGCCTCGTTCAGAATTGAGGAGCGGGTGCGCTGGTACATGGTGTTGTTCCTGGTGATGGAAACGGCCATGTTGGGGCTGTTCTCTTCATTGGACTTGATCATCTTCTTCATCTTCTGGGAGTTTGGGCTGGTTCCCATGTATTTCCTCATCAAGCTGTGGGGCGGCAAAGACCGGGATTACGCTTCGTTTAAGTTCATCATTTACACGATGGCGGGCAGTCTCGGTTTGCTGCTCTCGATTCAGGTGATGGGGTTAGCTGCGGGCACGTTTGACATCGTGGAATTGATGGACAAATGGGTCAACCTGGATAACGCTGGACGATTGGCCGGCACGGGTTTGTCGGTGGGGACGGTGAAAGGCGTTGCTTACTGGGCTTTCCTGATCGCGTTTGCCATCAAGGTGCCGGTGTGGCCGTTCCACACCTGGCTGCCGGATGCGCACACGCAAGCGCCCACGGCCGGATCGATGATTCTGGCGGGCGTTTTGCTGAAGCTGGGCGCGTATGGCTTTATCCGGCTGGTGATTCCTCTGTTTCCGCAGCAGGCGATGATGACGGCCGGTATTCTGGCCACGTTTGGCATGTTGAGTATTGTGATGGGCGGGTTTGCCGCGTTTGGTCAGTGGGATTTCAAGCGGTTGGTGGCGTATTCGTCTGTGAATCATATGGGGTTTGTGGTGCTGGGGCTGGCGGTGATGGCGTTTGTGTACGGCCGTGCCGCTCAACTGGCTGATCCCAAACTCATCAGCGACGCCATCATGGCTACTAACGGCGCGGTGCTGCAAATGTTCAATCATGGGCTGTCGGCGGCGGGCATGTTCTTCATGGTCGGCGTCATTTATGACCGGGCGCACACCCGCGATTTGAAGCGGCTGGGCGGCATCTGGGCGGTACTGCCCATGTTTGGCGCTATCCTCATCTTCACCAGCATGGCCTCCCTCGGCTTGCCCGGTTTGAACGGTTTCGTCAGCGAATTCCTCATCGTGCGCGGTTCCTGGGGCGTTTTCCAACTTCAGGTGGCGCTCTCCATGTTAGGTTTGCTGATGACCGGCGCGTACATTCTCAAAGGGATCGGCCAGACCTTGCACGGCCCCATCAAGCCGGAATGGGCTAATTTGAAGGATATGACCTTGCGCGAACATCTGGTCATCTGGCCGCTGATGATCTTGATACTGTGGATTGGCGTGTGGCCGAAGTGGCTGATGGTGGTTATTAACGACGCCGTAGCCCGGTTGTTTGGGTAAGGTTGGTTAGGAAATGAAGGTGATGACATGCGTAAGAATTTACTAGCTTTGCTCGTATCATTTCTTTTTGCTATGTTGTTGCTTCATATGTTTTATAGAGAAGTGGTATCGTTTGCCGCCTCTGTCCCTGATCAGGTTGTGCGAGAAGCGCAACAAAGCGGGGATCGTGTTTATTATTATTTTCCTGTTGTGTTTAACGAGTACCAGCCACCAACATGGGAATATATTGGCTTAAATGGAAACGTGACTGATTTGATTTTCGATCCTGATGATCCTGAACATGCTTTTGCCAGCGTTTATTCTGAAGGTCTTTTTGAGACGTATGATAATGGGGTGTCATGGACAAAAATTTGGGAAGGTGGGCGTATTAATGACATAGCCATGCACCCAGTCACGCATACGAGTCTTTATCTTGCTGTATGGGGTAGTGGTATCTGGCGTTCAAATGATGGTGGCGATACATGGAATAAATGGACTAATTTGAACACTTTTCTCATAAGCGTTGCTGTCCATCCGGTGTCTCCTACTCTTTTCTTTGCCGGATCAAGTAACTGGGAGCTTTTTGGCGGACATACATTCAAAGTGATTGACGATGGAATTCCTACTTCACATGTTGTTTTGCCAGAACATAGCTATACTTCGAATTTTGCTTTTGACCCCATTTCACCCACTATCATGTATGCTGGAACATGGTATATAGGCGTTAAAAAGAGCATTGATGGAGGAGACACTTGGTATACGGCCAACGATGGGTTGGCTGATGGAACACATTCTGTATCATTAATTGTGCATCCCGAAAATCCCTCGTGGCTTTATGCGGCAACATCTGGGGGAGTATATATAAGTTATGATAGGGCTGAAAGTTGGCAGCTTCTTTTTGGAAGTGTGGGCGCTAATGATTTGGTGTTTCACCCTAATGATCCTGCCACTCTTTATTTAAGTACGATTAACGGTTTTTTTGTGAGTCATGATGCCGGTGCGAATTGGTCGCAACTTGGGCAGTGTGGGCTTGGAATGAGTGTGGACAGCTTGGTATTAGAACCATCTGATCCCAATCGCCTTTGGGCTGTGACCAACAACGGCCTTTGGCGGTGTATTGTTCATTAGAGGGAAGAAAGCAATGCGGTTGGGAAGGAGTTCGTTTTTTAAGTCCTCAGTAATGATTTTACTCTTTTTGCTTATGGGGGTATTGTTGATGGGGGCGATTAATAGGGGAGAGGGAATCCCTGCTGCTTTGTTTGGAGCATCTTCTTCTGGGCGCACTTTGTTTGGAGACGCAGTTTCTGTCCCTGATGATATTCAACAGTTAGAGGCTGGGATTGCGATCACACAAAGTACATTGTTAGTTTCACCAAGCGAGTCGTTAGATTTACCTCAACTGGAGACACAGAGGTTGAACGGCTATCCATAATGATGTGGGTTGATTTTATTGAGGCGCTTGCTCTCAACTTTTGAATTTTGTACAAGGACAACAACGTATATGGAATTCCCATTTTTATCAATCATTGCGTTATCGCCGATAGCTTTTGCCATCATCATTTTGATGCTGCCAAAAGAGCGAAGCGAAAATGCTCGGATGTTGGGCCTGGCGGCGATGATTCTGGGTCTGGTTTTGTCCGTTTACGTGTACGTGGCGTACAACCAGAATTTGCCGGAACCGGGGACGCGCTGGGCGGACACGCTCATGTTCATGGAAGAGCATGATTGGGTTCCCAGCGTGGGCATCAATTACATCTTGGGCGTGGATGGCATGAGCGCTACGTTGGCGCTGTTGACATCCATCGTGGGCTTGGGCGGTGTCCTCATTTCCTGGGGCATTGATGATCGCACCCGCGAGTTTTATGCCTTTTTCATGCTCCTGGTGGCCGGCGTACAGGGGGTGTTCGTGGCGGTGGACGGCTTTTTGCTGTTCTTCTTCTACGAGCTGGCGGTGCTGCCCATGTACCTCATGATCGTCATCTGGGGCTGGAAGGAGACGCGGGAATATGCGGCGATGAAGCTGACGTTGTATTTGCTCATCGGCAGTTTTATTTCGTTCATCGCTTTCCTGGTGTTGTATTTCCAACTGCCGCAGTACAGCACGGCCGTGGCTCCCACATTCGATCTCCGGGTCTGGGCGGAAGCGAGTTTCCCGCTGAACATTCAGCAGATATGGTTCTTGCCGTTGTTCCTGGGGTTTGCGGTGCTGGCCGGTATTTGGCCGCTGCACAACTGGTCGCCGGATGGTCATGTGGCGGCGCCGACGGCCGTCTCCATGATTCACGCCGGGGTGCTGATGAAACTGGGCGCGTATGCTTCTATGCGCGTCGGTATTCAGATTTTGCCGGAGGGGACGGTCTACTGGATGCCTTTCATCATCTTCCTCACCCTGATCAACGTGGTGTATGGCTCTTTTGTGGCGATGCGGCAGCGGGATATGAAATATCTCATCGGCTACTCCAGCGTCAGCCATATGGGGTTGGTCTCCATGGGGTTTGCCACCTTAAATCTGACAGGGTTTACCGGCGCCGGCATCCAGATGGTCAGTCATGGGGTGATGACGGCGCTCTTCTTCTCTGTGGTGGGCATGATTTATGATCGGGCGCATTCGCGCAGCATGGATGAGTTGAGCGGGATGGTGAAGGCGCTGCCGTGGGCGGCCGTCGCCTTCATCATTGGCGGTCTTGTTTCTATGGGTATGCCCGGCCTGTCCGGTTTCATCGCCGAATTCCCCATTTTCCTGGGGGTGTGGCAAGGGGGCAGCCTGAACTTGGGCGGAACGGCGTTTGGCCTGAATCCATCCCTCTACTACCCGGCCATCGCCATTATTTCGGCGTTGGGCATCATCATCACCGCCGCCTACATCATGCGGGCGATTGGAACTGTTTTCTTTGGCGATTACATTGCGGATAAATGGCATGACATGCGGCCGTTGCGGGGCATTGACAAATTTACCCTGGTCATGTTCGTCGTCGTCCTCATCGCCATTGGCGTGTTTCCGGCCGTCATCGCGCCGATGGTAAAAGCGGGCATGACGCCGGTGGTGCAGCGTCTGCAAGAGGCGCAGCAAACCTTCACCGTCATGGATTCCATGCACACCGCTGCGACAACATTGATTTCCTGGTTGGGAGGTGCATAAGTGGGCAGTGACGTTACCCTTACCTGGGGTTTAGCCCTGGCGCCGGAATTAAGTTTACTGATTTTGCTGGTAGTTCTGCTGGTTTATGATCGGGTGCGGAAACCGGAAGATAAGCGGAAACTGGGCCTGGTCACCGGTTGGGGCGCCTTTGCCACGCTGCTGATCACGTTGGGGCTGTGGCTTTTCTTTGACGAACCAAACGCCCAAATCCCGTTGGCTGAGTCCCTTTTATGGGGCGGCATGATCCGGCATGATATGGTGACGCTGGTGTTTCGCGTCATGTTCCTGTCGGCGTTGATGCTGACCAGCCTGATGTCGTTGGATGTGAAGCATTTGCAAAAAGTTGAGTATTTTGCGTTGCTCATCACCGGCGCCATGGGCTTTAGCTTGATGGCGGCATCGGCTGACCTGATCATGCTGTATGTGGCGTTGGAAACCGCCAGTATCTCTTCCTATGTATTGGCCGGATTTGCCGTCAAGGAAAACCGTTCCACGGAAGCGGGGATGAAATATTTCATCTATGGCGCGTTTGCCACCGGTATCATGCTGTACGGCATGAGCTTAATTTATGGTATGACTGGTCAAACTGGTATTTATACGATTGGCGAGGGAATGCTTCAAATTCCCTCTGTTAATGAAGCATTAGCTTCTGGCGGCCCAGCATTGGTTGAACGGTTAGAAAGCTTCAATTCAGTTTTCTTGTTGGCGGCAACAATGGTGGTGGTTGGCTTTGGCTTCAAGATTTCGGCCGTGCCTTTCCATTTTTGGACGCCCGATGTGTACGAAGGCGCGCCCACCCCGTTCACCGGCTTTGTCTCCACCGCATCGAAAGCGGCCGGTTTTGCCGTGTTCTTGCGCGTTTTCAGCGCCGGCGTTTTCGGCGCGCCATCCGATTCCAGCTTGTGGTGGGCGATGCTCGTCTCCATGACCGTCATCACCATGACGTTGGGTAATTTCGCCGCCCTCTTCCAGAAAAACATTAAACGGATGCTGGCGTACTCCAGCATCGCCCAGGCCGGCTATGCCATGATTGGCTTGGTCACGCTGTCGCCGGACGGGTCTGGGGCCACGATGTATTACTTGCTCATGTATATCTTCACCAACATCGCGGCCTTTGGCGTGATTACGGTGGTGAGTAATGTCACCGGGGCTGATGAAATTGATGATTTGCGTGGTCTCAGCCGCCGTTCGCCTAACCTGGGGCTGGTGATGATGTTTGCTTTGTTATCGCTGGCCGGCATTCCGCCTACGGCCGGGTTCTTCGGCAAGTTCTTCCTGTTCAAAGCGGCGGTAGACGCCGGGTTGTGGTGGCTGGCCCTCATCGGCATCCTCAATGCCTTTGTAGCTCTGTACTACTATCTATCACTGGTTAAGGTGATGTACCTCTACCGCTCTGATGAGGAAGATAAGCCGATTCCAGTTTCCCGCGGCGTCTGGGCCGGACTGGCCTTCTCGCTTTTCTTTGTGTTCTACCTGGGCATCATGGCCCGTCCCGCCTTTGAATGGACGTTAGAGGCTGGCCGCGCATTTTATGCCCTGGTTGGTTGATAATTGATAAATTGCCTCATCGATCCTTTGTGCTATAATGCGCAATCGCGCCTGGGATGAGTAGAAATGAACCAGGATCAACAACAAATTAACCAGGCGGCCTTGTTGGCCGGAATTGTAGGACAGGTGGGTTGTCTGGTGGTGTTGATCATTGGCCTTGCGCTGGGGGCGGGCATTCTACTCGACAAATTCCTGGGTACACGGGCAATTTTTACACTGTTGTTAATGGTGGGCAGTGTGCCGGTGGCATTGTATATCACGGTGCGCATCAGCATGACGGCCGTTGCCCGCACCCAAAAACTGCAAAATTCCAACGAGTCGGAGGCAGAAGCTGACGCATGAAAAAACGGCACATAGTTTACGTTGCACTGGTAGGGCTTCTTTTGATGAACATTATCCCTACCCTAACCCCGGTTTTGCCGGTCATTCAATTGCCCGGCGAGGTCTTGTGGTCATGGCCGGGCGGCAAAGAATTTTTGGGCGGCCTGTTTGGCGCGGGTTTTACCAACACCTTTCTGGCCACCCTGATTACCTTTGTTCTGCTCATCATCCTGGCCTTTAGCCTGCGCGCCAAATCGCGCACGGCCGATGAAGTCCCCACCGGCTTCTATAATTTCTTTGAGATGATCATTGAGGGCGCTTTCGGTTATGTAGAAAACGCCGCCGGTAAGTGGGCTAAAGTCTTTTTCCCCTTCTTCATGACCTTCATTCTGTGGATTGTGGTCGCTAACTGGATGGAACTCGTCCCTGGCGTGGACGCCATCGGCAAATGGGAAAACCTACCCCACTTCAAAGCGGAGCAGGCGGCCGAGGCGGCCGAATCTCAGCATCTGAGCGAAGCTGAAATTAGTCGCATCGAAGAAACCGTGGACGAAGAAGTAGATGAGGCCAATATCGGCAATTTGCGCCAGACCATTTTTCTGGTGAAAGCGCAGGCGGATGAAGCCGGAGAGAAGCCGGACGAAGCCGACTGGACGATTGTACCTTACGTCCGCGCCGCATCCACTGACTTGAATTTCACGCTGGCAATCGCGCTCATTTCCGTGATCATGACTCAGTATTACGGCATGAAAGCGCAGGGTTTGAAATACTGGTCGAAGTTTTTTGTCTGGAATGGGGACAAAATCAAGGAAAATCCGCTGGCTATTATGGATTCTGGCGTCGGTATCTTGGAATTCATCAGCGAGATTTTCAAAATCGTCTCTTTTGCCTTCCGGCTTTTAGGCAACATTTTCGCCGGACAGATTCTCTTGTTTGTGATCGGCAGTTTGCTGCCAATTGCCAACTTGTTGTTCTGGCATTTAGAGTTTGGCGTTGGTATCTTGCAGGCGGTTGTGTTTGCCCTGTTAACCCTGACATTTATGTCCGGGGCCACGCAAAGCCACCACGCTGAAGAACATTAATTGACAAAAGCGGCAGACGGCATGAAAAGCCTCTGTCAGAATTGAACGGTTAACTAAACTGGTATTCACTGGTTAGAAATCTTGATAACAATATCGTCTGGAGGATATTAATTATGGAACTCGAAGCAGCACAAGCGATTGCTCAAGGCTTGAAATTTCTGGGAGCTGGGTTGGCTATGACTGGCGCTATCGGCGCCGGCGCCGGCGTCGGCATTGTTGTCGGCGGCGCGGTACAAGGTATCGCCCGGAACCCGGATGCAGCCGGCACCATCCAGGGTAACATGATCCTGGGTGTGGCTTTGGCCGAAGCCGTCGCTATTTATGCGCTGGTTGTCGCCCTGATTCTTATCTTTGTGGCATAAGAAATTGATACGCGAATCGCGGTAAAAGAGAGGTTTGACTTATGGACGCACTAGGTATTAATCTAGGCTACATCCTAATGCAGATTTTGCTTTTCGTCATCTTGTTGTTGGTGATGAAAAATTATGCGTACGCTCCCATCATCAAGGTGCTGGAAGAGCGGAAAGCGCGGATTGCCAAAGGTTTGGAAGATGCCCGTCAAGCTGCCATCGCTCGCGATAATGCGGACGCCGAAGCCAAGAAAATTTTGGATGGGGCGCGGCAAGAAGCGGCCAAGATTCGGTCGGATGCGGCGGTGCAGGCGGAAGAGACGGCCAATGGCATTATCGCCAAAGCGAAGGAAGATGCCAAAGCGGTGGCTGTGGCGGCAAAAATTGATGCGGAAGAAGAACGGAATCGCATTTTGGCGGAACTGCGGGGGCAGGTGGCTTCCATCGCCATTGCTGCGGCGAACAAGCTGGTGGGCGAGGCGTTGGATGAAGAACGTCAGCGCGCTTTGATCGCCGATTTCTTTGCCAAAGTGCCGGAAGGCGTCAGCGGCGCCGGTTCGGAAAAGGCGGAAGTGACGAGCGCTTTGCCGTTGACGGCCGGTGAACAGAAAAGTTTGCAGGACGCGCTGAAGGCCAGCGATGTTGATTTCAAAGTGAACCCGCGTATTTTGGGCGGCTTGATCGTCCGTGTGGGCGACCAGGTGGTGGATAATTCCGTCGCCGGTCAGATGAATGCGTTGCGGGATAACTTGAGATAAGATAATCTGGCTCTACTCTCGTTATTGGCAGAGAAGAAGAAAAACGGCCGTCATCCCGATGACGGCCGTTCGCCAATTGACTCAAAAAAGGCCAGGAACGCCGAACCTGGCCTTTTCCCTTGCGTTTAGCTGCCCTTGGTCGGCATGTACTGAATCAGCTTCGAGGCCAGATTCGACAGCGGCAAACTTTGCAGCCACACCTTGCCCGGCCCTTTCAGCGTAGCCAGGAACAAGCCTTCGCCGCCAAACAGCATATTCTTCATCCCTTTGACGCGGGTGATGTCATAGCTGACCGACGGCTCATACATGGCGATGTGGCCAGGGTCAACCTTCATCACCTCCCCCGCCGTCAGATCATACTCACGCACCTCGCCTGCGATTTCTACCCAGGCTATGCCCGGCCCAGTGATTTTTTGTAAGATGAAACCCTCGCCGCCAAATAAACCCGCCCCTAATTTTTTGCGGAAGTGGATTTCCAAAGAAACAGACTCTTGAGCCACCATGAAGGCGTCTTTTTGGCAAATGCGGCTCTGCCCGGCGGCCAGTTCCACCGGAATGATGGAGCCGGGAGATTCGGGGGTGAAGGCGATCATGGCGTCGCCGCTTTGGCAGGTGTAGGTTGTCATGAACAAAGATTCCCCGGCCAATGAACGGGCCAATCCTTTGAGCAGCCCGCCGCGGGTGTTGGTGGACATGTCCACGTTGCCTTTCATCCAGGCCATGCCGCCCGATTCGGTGAACACGGACTCTCCGGCCGTCAGATGAACATCCAGCGTCTGCATCGTGGTTCCTAAAATCTTGTAACGCATCGTGGCCTCCTGTTGTCAGATGATTTCCCATTGGTTGGGAAAGAAAACGGACGAGTTGTTCCCATCATTATAAAGGGGATTAGAGGAGATGGGCAAAACCTCGCCGTGATTGATGAAAGCAGTATACTTACCTGCTTGAAATTTAGGAAGTGAAACTATGATTGATCGGAGTGTAACGATTCAATTTCCGGACGAATTTTCCTGGCCTGATTATGTTGGCGGCGCCATCGCCAATGTGCCGGCAACGGCCGCATCTCTGCTCAATGTGCCGTTCCAGGGATTGCCGCCGCTATCAACGGCGTTGTGGCAGCCTATCGCTCCCGGCGTCAAGCGGGTGGTGTTGTTTGTCATTGATGCCTGGGGGTGGAACTTGCTGCACCGCCACCGGGCGGAATTGGCGCCATGGGTGGAGAAAGCGGACATCGTGGCCCAGATTTCTTCTGTTTTCCCCTCAACCACGGTGGCGGCTTTGAGCAGTTTGTGGACGGGCAGCAGCCCGGCGCAGCACGGCCTGGTGGGATTACGGATGTTCATGCCAGAATATGGCGCCATCACCCAATTCCTGAAATTCACGCCTGTGTTTGGCTCGTACCCCGATGCGTTGATTAAGGCGGGGATGAAGCCGGAGGATTTTTTGCACACGCCGGGCTTGGCGCAGCAGTTGGCCCAAGCCGGGGTGGAGACGCACGCTTTCAAGGGGCGGGAGATCATTGATTCGGCGTTGAGCAAGATGCACGGCCGTGGCGTGGCCGGGAATCATGGCGCGTCAACGGTGACGGATATGTGTGTGCAAATGCGGCTGCTGTTGGAGGAAAAACCGGGGCAACCGATGTTTGTGTCTGGGTATTGGCCGTCGGTGGATACGCTCAGTCACATTTATGGCTGGGATCATGAGATTGTGGCGGCGGAAGTGGGGGCGATCTGGCAGCAGTTAGCGACGGAGTTTCTGGACAAACTCAGTCCGACGGCGCGAAAGGACACGGTGTTGTTTGTGCTGGCCGATCATGGCCAGGTGGTGACGCCGCCGGAACAACGGGTTTATCTCTCTGAGCATCCTGATTTAGAAGCGATGTTGTTTATGCGGCCGGCGGGAGAACCGCGGACGGCGTATTTGTATGCCAAACACGGCCGTACCCAAGAGATCATCGCATATATCAACGATAACCTGGGTCGCGCGATGACGGCCGTGTCTGCCCAGGAAGCGTTAGCCGCCGGTTTGTTTGGGCCAGCGCCACATGCGCCGGGCGCGGCCGCGCGGATAGGCGATGTCATCGCCACCATGCGGGATGGTTACGTGTTGCTCACCGAAAAGGATCGAAAAAAGGCGGACAAAATGAAGGGGCGGCATGGCGGGATGACCCATGCCGAAATGCAAGTTCCCTGGCTCGGATTTCATCTGGAAGGGTGGTAGACGAAAAAAAGCGCTGCCGGTTTCGACAACGCTTTGAGTTTCTCAATCCCCCCAGTGGCGGTGATAGCCATTCCGGCTGCTGGTGACGCTTCGTGGTGGATATGCCTTGGGGCGGGGCCATAACAGCACCACAACACCCAAGAATAATAACAGAAGTATAATGGTTAAAACAATGGCTTCAGCTGGCATGAAATATTACAATCTCCTTTGTGGATTTTTCCATCAAAATCCAACTCGATACCAGAATCTAGTACCTGAGTCCTATTTTAGAAATTTAACCTTACAAATTGCGTTACACTGCCACGAACGGCGCATTGGCTTGACAGGCACATTTACTTTAGATAGCATCCTTACCCACTGAATAAGTTTTTTTGAAGTTTCCCTCACAGTTTGAACAAGGCGGAACTTTATAATGGTGTAAAAGATGAAACAAACGAATGAGGCGACGGTCCCTGAAAAAATGACGCTAACTGATTTTTTGCGGGCCAAGACACTGTTTATTATTGATCCGATTGTGACCTTCATGGCGCGGATTGGCATTTCGCCCGATTTACTGACGGTGGTGGGGATGTTGACCCACTTTTTGTTCGCCTGGTTGATTGCCAACGGCCGTTTCCAGATTGCGGCCGTGGCTATGTTCTTCATCGTACCGCTGGATGCGCTTGATGGCTCCCTGGCGCGTAAATTGGACCGGGTTCAAGGCGGTTTTGGCGCCTTCCTGGACTCAACCCTGGATAGATTTGCCGAGATCATTCTATTTGGCGGCTTCATTGCCTATTACACCCGGCAAGGGGATGAGTTGATGTTGGCGCTGGCGTACATCGCCATCACCGGTTCTATCATGGTCAGCTACACCCGCGCCCGCGCTGAGACGTTAGGCTTTTCCGCCAAAATTGGCATCCTCAGCCGGGTAGAGCGATACGCGGTGATGATGTTTTTTCTGGTACTGAAGCTGCCGCATGTGGCCGTCATCATCCTGGCAATTTTCACCTATTTCACCGCGTTCCAGCGCATGTATCATGTCTGGAAGCAATCCTCACAATCATAGAGAGTGACTTATGACAAAAAATATAAAAAATGCGCCCCGGCAACGGGGTATTGAACCGTATTGGTACGTGATTGGCGCTTTGTTGCTGACGCTTTTTGGCGTATTTCTCAACCATTTGCGGACGGGCGTAACGCCGGATCGGGTGTTCATCAACATACCAGGGGTGGATTTCGATGTATTTTGGTATGGTATTTTGATCGTCGGCGGCATTGCGCTGGGTTCCTATGTGGTATCTCATTTGGTGGAACAGCGGGGCGCGGCCGTTCTCTATCAGCGCGTCCCCCGCAATATCCGCCAAAAATCGGTGAACAAACTGCCGCTGCCCGATGACATCAAGAAAATTCTGACGAAACACAAAATCAAAACGGTGGGCCAATTGCTGTTGCGTTGGGGCTTTGACCCGCGCTCTTTGGGACTGAACAAAGAAGGCGTGGCTAAAGTGGAATCGATTTTGAAAAAGACGCCGGGCGTGGAAAAAGCGTGGCTGACGGATGCGCCCTGGCGGGTGTGGAACCCGGATCATGTGTGGAACGGCATCGCCATCTGTCTGGTGTTGGCGGTGATCGGGGCGCGGCTTTATCATGTGCTCACGCCCTCCCCCAGCATGGCGGCGGTGGGCATCAACTCGCCATTAGATTATTTCCGCAACCCGTACCAATTGATCAACCTGCGCAACGGCGGGCTGGGCATTTATGGCGGCATTGCCGGCGGGGCGCTGGGCTTGTGGTGGTTCACCCGCCGCTATCGCCTGCCCACGCTGGTCTGGGCGGATTATGCGGCGATTGGGGTGGCGTTGGGCCAAGTGTTCGGCCGTTGGGGTAATTTCTTTAATCAGGAGTTGTACGGCCGTCCCTCCGACCTGACCTGGGCCATCACCATTGATCCTGTTTACCGGCTGCCGGCATACGCCGATGTCACTCGATTCCACCCCGCCTTCCTCTACGAATCGCTGTGGAGCCTGCTTGCCTTTGCCGTCCTCTACCTGCTGCTGCGCCGCTGCGCCGACCGGCTGCTGACCGGCGATCTGATGGCCTTGTACCTCATTTTTTATGCGGTGGGCCGCATCTTGTTGGAAACCGTCCGCCTGGACAGCCGCATGGTCAACCTGGGCGGCCTGACGCTGAACATGGCCGTAGCCACTTTTGTCTCTATCCTGGTGGCGTTGGCGATGGCTGGCTGGCGGGTGTGGGCGCATTGGCGAGTAAAGGACTAATTTCCTCTGGAAACCCGTTTGTCTATCTACCATAATGTAAGATGGCGTGAACGTGAATCGTGAAGGTTGGAGCCAATCACGCTTCACGTCTTTTGTTTTTGTCACAGTTTGACGGCCGTTGGTGTTTTTGATGTAGGGGGATATCCGGAGGCGACGATGATTGAAGCAGAAAAATTGGGCAAGACGTTTGACGGGTTCACGGCCGTACACAACCTCTCCTTAAACGTGGCCGCGGGCGAACTGCTGGCGCTGCTGGGGCCGAACGGGGCCGGCAAAACTACCACCGTGCGCATGTTGGGCGCGATTTTGCAGCCCACCGTCGGTCAGGCGCGGATCAACGGGCTGGACGTGGCAGCCCAGGCCGACCAGGTGCGCCGCGCCACCGGCATGTTGACGGAGCATCCAGGCCTTTATTTGCGTATGACGGGCATGGAGTATCTGCTGTTTTACGGCCGTCTCTATCGCATGTCCGACAGCGATACCAAACAAAGAGGGCAACGCCTCTTCCGGCAATTTGGCATGGCCGACGCCGTCCACCGCCGCCTGGGCGAATACTCCAAAGGGATGCGGCAAAAAGTGGGACTGATGCGGGCCATGCTCCATGATCCGGCCGTGCTGCTGTTGGATGAACCCACCTCCGCCATGGATCCCCACAGCGCCAAACTGGTGCGCGACGCCATCGCCAACCTGCGCGACCACAAACGCGCCATCATCCTCTGCACTCATAACCTGGCCGAAGCCGAAGCGCTGGCCGACCGCATCGCCATCATCAAGCAGGGCAGCATCTTGGCCCAGGGAACGCCGCCCCAACTCAAACAGCAGCTGCTGGGCCATCCCCAAATCGAAGTCCGGGTCAACCAGCATTTGAACGGACAGGTACGCGAAATTGAAGAATTGGCCGCGGTTGAATACATTGGCATAGACACCATCCGGTATCGCACCGAAAATCCGGACGCGACCAATCCCCAATTGGTTCGCCGCCTGCACCAACTGGGGATGGGCGTCATCTCCATTTACGAGGTCAATCAAAGCCTGGAAGATGTATATTTGCGCGTCGTGGAGGAAAAATAACATGGCTCTCTTATCCCGCGCCATCCCCGCTTCTCGAAAAAATGATGTGTACATGGCCATGGTGGTCGCCCGGCGCGAAATCCGGGATGCGTTCCGCGATTGGCGCATCATCATCCCCATTCTGTTTCTGACCTTGGGTTTTCCGGCGCTGATGAACTTTACCGCCGGCCGGCTGCTGGGCTTTATGGAGCAGTACGGCGCGGAAATTATCGCCACCCAGTTGATCCCGTTCTTGCTGCTGGTGGTCGGCTTTTTCCCCATGTCCTTCTCGCTCATCATCGCCCTGGAAACCTTTGTCGGCGAGCGGGAGCGCAAAAGCCTGGAGCCGCTGCTGTCCACGCCGCTGACGGATACCCAGCTTTACATGGGCAAAATGACGGCCGCGCTGGTTCCGCCGCTGCTCGCCAGCTACCTGGGGATGGGCGTCTACATGCTGGGTTTGCGCTTTTCGGTTGGATGGACGCCGACCTGGCAGTTGGTGGCGCAGACGGTTTTGCTGACGACGGTGCAGGGGGTCATCATGGTGGCGGGAGCGGTGATTGGCTCCAGCCAGACGACGAGTGTGCGCGCCGCCAACTTGCTGGCTAGTTTCATCATTGTGCCCATGGCGATGCTCATCCAGGGAGAGGCGGCGGCGCTGTTTTGGGGGAATCATGCCGGGTTGTGGTGGCTGGCGCTGGCGCTGGCGATCACGGCGTTGACGTTGATTCGCATGGGCGTCAAGATTTTTAATCGGGAAGCGTTGATGGGGCAGGAGATTGATCAGATTCGGCTGGGTTTGATTTGGGGGCAGTTCTGGCGGCGGTACAGCGGTCGGGGGGCGGACGGCCGTTACCCGCGTCCCCTGGTCTGGTATGGGCAAACGTTTGCTCTGCTGAAACAGTTGCGCATCCCCTTGCTCATCCTGTTGCTGGCTACCGCCGCCGCCGCTTTTGTGGGCATGGATATGGCGCAGCGCTTTCAATTTCCGGCCGAACTGCAAAGCGATCTGACCGGGAAGCGGATGCTGAAGAATTTAGCCAGTTTGCAGGGGTATGCGGCGGCCTTGCCTGCGGTCGTCTTCTTCCATAACGTGCGCGTCATCTTGCTGCAAGCCATCCTCGGCCTCTTCACCTTTGGCGTGCTGGGGGTGATGGTGTTCATGGTTCCCTGGGGCGTGCTGGGTTTCATCGCCGGGCAGTTTGCCCTGGCCGGCCAAGACCCCTCCGCTTTTTTGCTGGCGACTGTTGCGCCCCACGCCGTCATCGAACTGCCCGCCTTGCTGCTGGTGTCGGCGGCGGCGCTGCGCTGGCATGTGACCATCATCGCGCCGCCGTCCGGGCGAACGTTGAGCGAGGCATTTTTGCTGGCGATGGCTGATTTTGGGCGGGTGTTTGTGGGGATTGTACTGCCGCTGCTGCTGGTTGCGGCGTTTGTGGAAGCATTCATCACCCCCCTGGTGTTGGTGCGGGTTTATGGCGGGTGAGCTAGAGCTAGAGCGAGAGCTAGAGGAGCGAGTTCCATCCTCTAGCTCTTCTCGTAGTAATTGGCGGCGGCCTGAGCGTGAACGCGGTGCAGGATGTTGGTGAGGTGATGGGTGACGGCCGTTAAATCCGCGTCCATCCCCACTTCAATCGGCTCCCCCACTTCAATGGAAATGCGGCTGAATGGATACGGAATTACATATCGATCCCAGCGGTTCAGCCGGTAGCCATGACGGGCATACGCGCCGATGGGCAAAATTGGCGCCTGCGCTTTTTGGGCGATGTAAGTGACGCCTGGCTTGATGAAATAACCAGGGCCGTCCGGGCCGTCCGGCGTGATGTAACAGTCGCGCCCCCGCTTCACTTTGCGCACCAGCTTGACCAATTGCCGCGCCATTCCCATCGAATTATCCCCCTTCAAATTCATGGGAAAGGGTTCAGCCCCTAATTTAGCGGCAAAAATTTCCAGGGCGCCCCCCCGCCAATCATCAGGCATGAGCAAAACGATTCGGCTTATGTCGTGATGATGGACGAAAAACCCGGACAACATCATCGTCATGCCATGCCAGGTAGTGAAAACGATCGGCCGTCCCGAATCCACCAGCGCCTTCAGATGTTCCAGCCCATTAACCTGATGCCGCCCCCATTTTTGGGTGATTTGCGAAATCAGGTAAAGGGCGTTGCCGTTTAATTTGTCGCGAAGTGAGGGCATGAGTGGTTTCCCTAGCGAACTCTTTTATAGCCTGCCCGCGCCAATGAGAGTCCCAGGTAGGCGTTAGTCCAGAAGAACCAGGCGTTGAAGAAGGGTAGTTGGATGAGGGATGTACCGAACAACACAATCAACAGCGCATTCCGTTTTTTACCGGAGAAAATCCACTTGAATGAGGGGAAGGAGATGGTACTGATCATGAGAAAGCTGACTAGCGCCAGCAAGCCGACAAACCAGATGTCCGGCATATTTTCGGCGGGCAGGGCGATGTCGGACAGAACGGCCAGGGCTACGAATGCGCCGCCGGTGGAGATGGTGAGGCCTACCGAGTCGGTGTTGCCCGTTTGTTTGGGGGGCAGCAGGTTGAATCGAGCCAAGCGAAATGCGCCAGACAGGGCGAACAGCACGGTGAAGGGATAGACCCAACCCATGGCTACGCCTTCGGCGCGCATGTGCATGAAGGCCAGCATGGCCGGGGCTGTGCCCAAACTGACCATATCCACCAGCGAATCGAGCTGCAAACCAAATTCGGAACCGGCTTTGAGTTTACGCGCCATGGCGCCGTCGAACAAATCCAGAATGTAGCTGGCGAGGATGAGGCTGCCGGCGGCGATGAATTGGCCGGTGGCGGATAGCAGGATGGAGAGGATGCCGCAGGTGAGGGAGGCAAAGGTGATGCCGTTGGGGACGAGATAGCGGTATTTGCTGTTCATGGGATTCTCCGTTTGAGAATAATGAATTGTGAATTGTTAGCTCGTGTGTTGTGTGGGCGCGTCTTTGTTTAATCGGGCGACGGCCGTTAACCCGCCAACTACTTTATCACCAATCTTAACCAAAAGTTCCGCATTTGGGGGTAAAAAGAGGTCAACGCGGGAGCTGAAGCGGATGAGGCCAAAGCGCTGCCCCGTTGCTGCCTGGTCGCCCGGCCGGGCGTAATTGACGCAGCGGCGGGCCAAAATGCCGGCGATTTGCTTGATGAGGATACGGCCGTACCCCGTTTCAATCACCATCGCTATGTACTCGTTCACCTCTGACGCTTCCGGTTTGAACGCCTGTAAAAATTTGCCCGGTTGATGCTGTACCAGCGTCACCTCGCCGCCCAAGGGAACCCGCTGAATGTGAACATCCAGCACCGACAAAAAGAGGCTGATGCGGATGACTTCGGCGTGCAAAAAGCGGGATTCCCGCTCGCGCGCGATTTCGACCACCTCGCCGTCGGCCGGGCCGACGACCAGCCCCGGTTCATCTACCACTTTCCGGTTGGGGTCGCGGAAGAAGTAGAGGATGAGCAGCCAGAGCGCCAGCGCCAGCCCCAAGATGATGAGGGTGAGGGTGTTGGGCCAGCGGCTCCACAGCCAAACGGCCGTTCCCAGGACGGCCGTCACCACCCCAATCGTCCACCCGCCGCCCTCAGCAAACGGCCACGCTCTGTCTCGTCCATAATTTCCCATATCGAGGGCATTGTAGCATTGCCCCCAGGCGGGGGCAAGGTGACGATTGTTCTTTGGGCGGGTTTTTGTTGTTGACACCATGTACGGAATAGCGTACATTTTGCACAGCGAAACTGCGAGGTAAAAAATGACAACTTTAACAGCGACTGAAGCGCGCGCCAACCTGTACCGCCTGATAGATGCGGTCACAGATTCCCATGAGCCGGTTTTAATAACCGGCAAAAGAGGCAACGCCATTTTGATTTCAGAGGCGGATTGGCGCGCCATTGAAGAGACCATGTACCTGTTAGGCGTGCCGGGGATGCGCGAATCCATCATTGAGGGTTTGAACACGTCTCTTGCTGATGTCCTGGACGAAAACGAGGTTGCGTGGTGACGTGGCGCGTCGTTTTTACCCGGAAAGCGGCCAAAGACGCCAGGAAACTGACTGTTGCCGGTTTGCGTCCCAAAGCGGAAAAACTGTTGGCGATACTGCGGGAAAATCCATACCAAACCCCGCCGCCATATGAAAAATTGGCGGGTGATTTGACAGGCGCTTACTCACGCCGAATCAACATCAAACACCGCATGGTTTATCAAATTTTGGATGAGGAGCGGGTGGTAAAACTCATTCGAATGTGGACGCATTACGAATAAGCAAGGCAAGCCATTTGGGAATGGGGGATGGCGGTGGAGATGGTTACACTGCTCTCTAACGGCTGGTCTAGATGTAGTGACGGCCGTCCCGTTTTGCGCCGTGGCCGAGATGTAGATGGGTTTGGAGCGTTGACAGCCAAGAAACACATGTGTGGTATACTTTCTCTATTAAGCTGCGGGAGATGAATTGCTATGGAACTCAAAACGTTAATTTTAGACATGACTCGCTTGGAAGAGGAGATGGGACGGTTTGAAATAAAGTATGGCGTGAAATCAAACGATTTTCATCAAGCTATGATCACCGGCACTCTGGATGAATTTGATGCGCTGGATGATTACCGGATGGAATTTGTGGAATGGTTGGCTCTGTATAAATCTTGGTTGAGCCTTTCTGATAAGTATCGTCAGTTGATTACCCGCCAGCCAGTTGCCCTTCAAATCAAAACGGCCGTTCTTGCCTGATTTGCCTTTATGCCCGATCCTTTATCATCTCCTGCCGATTACACCGCTTTCATTCACGATTTACCCAATCTGTATTCATCCATCAAAAGATCTTCCTTGACATACTGTACATACTGTAGTACCTGGGCACTGTTTTTTGAATTAACCGGGGTTCGCCTGCCCATCCTCAACGAACCGCAGAGGCGCGGAGGTGCTGGAGGTTGAAATCCCCAATAGAAAAGCTCTGCAAAAAATTGGATGAAAAAGTTGAGGATACTAAGCAATCCTATACAATCCCACCCATGAAACCACTCATCGGCACCGACCTCAAACGATTCCTGCGCCATTACCGGCGGCTGCACCCGCCCCAACACGATCTCACCGCCCTTTTGCAAAGCGTCGAATACCCGGCCAACGTCGGCTCCACTTTCCGCGCCGCCGACGGCGCCGGCGTAAACGAACTCATCCTCAGCGGCATTACACCTACGCCGCCACATCCTACCATTGACAAAGTCGGCCGCTTCAAAAGCCGGCGTGTTCCCTGGCGGTATGAGGCCAACCCGCTGACCGCCATCGCCGGGTTAAAAAACGATGGCTACCATATCGTCGCCGTCGAACTGGTAAACGGCGCCGTGCCTTACCACGAATTCACCTACCCTCAAAAAACCTGCCTCGTCGTCGGTCACGAAGACCACGGCGTTACTAAAGCCACCCTGGCCGTCTGCGACACGGCCGTCTTCATCCCCATGTTCGGCAAAGGACGCTCCCTCAACGTCCACGTCGCCCTCAGCATCATCCTCTACCACATACGGCAAACCGAAGGATGAAGGCAGAAGGCAGAAGGATGAAATTCTTCCTTCTGATTTCCGCCTTCTGCCTTCACAAAATCATTGTTCTTTGGTATACTCTTTTCACCACAACATGCGGGGTATTACAACAAAACTTAGGTAATTGGGAGAAGAGGCATGAAAGTTTCCTGCTTACAAGAAAATCTGGCGAAGGGATTGAGTATAGTGGGGCGAGCGGTCAGCACCCGTTCCACGCTGCCGGTGCTGGCCAATGTGCTGTTGGCCACGGATAACGGCCGTCTCAAACTGTCCGCCACCAACCTGGAAATCGTCGTCACCTGCTGGATTGGGGCCAAAGTCGAGGAGGAAGGCGCCATCACCGTGCCCGCCCGCACTTTTGGCGATCTGGTCAGCGCCCTGCCCCAGGATCGGGTAGACTTGGCCCTCAACGAGCAAACTCAAACCCTGCACATCTCCTGCCTGCGCACCGAAGCCAACGTTAAGGGCATTGACGCCCAGGAATTCCCGCTGGTGCCGGAACCCGATCCTGACGACCGGATTCGGGTGCAGACCGATATCTTCAGACAAATGATCAGTCAGGTCGCCATCGCCGCCGCTGTTGACGATACCCGTCCCATCCTCACCGGCGTCGCCACCCGCTTTGAGGGCAGCCAGGTGATGATGGCCGCCACCGACGGCTTCCGCCTGTCGGTCAAATCGGCACAGATCCCCGGCTTGGTGGCAGAACCGCAGTCAGTGGTGGTGCCTTCCCGCGCCTTGCAGGAATTGGCCCGCGTCGCCACCGATGACACCGAAGCCATTTACATCAGTCTGCCGCACGGCCGTAACCAAATCATCTTCGACATGGAAAACATCGTCATCGTTTCCCAGCTCATTGACGGCAACTTCCCCGACTACACCCCCATCATCCCCAAACGAAAAATCACCCGCACCGTGATGGGCACGGCCGAATTCCTCAAAGCGTGCAAAACCGCCGAAATCTTCGCCCGCGAATCCAGCCACACCGCCCGGGTTCAGATTGACGCCGGCGACGAAATCACGCCCGGCTACGCCATCATCGCCGCCACCAGCAACGAAACCGGCGACAACATCGCCCAAATTGACGCCAGCGTTGAAGGCGAATCCGTTGAAATCGCCTTCAACGTCAAATACATGACTGATGTTTTAAGCGTGATTGACACCCCCCAGGTGGCCCTGGAAACCACCACCGCCATGGAACCCGGCGTCATCAAGCCGGTCGGCGACAACGACTTCATGCACATCATCATGCCCATGCACTTCGGGCGATAAAGCTGCTATTCAGACCTGCGAGGTTTGCCAAACCTCGCAGGTCTCTTCTTAATTTATTCCATTTCTCCCAAAACCGTTTCGTACAACGTAGCGGCCCGCAAATCCGCCAGGGTGTGGCAGGGCGAATCCAGTTGGTCGGCCAGCAGCTGCGCCAATCCCTGATCAAACGCGGCATGTTCCATGTTGATCACCACCGAGCGAATCCCGGCGTCCCGGATATGTTGCGCGATGCGGTGCGCTTCCTCCTGCGGCGGCAAATCGGTCAGGCTGACATTGCCGGCGCCATCGGTCAATAAAATCATCATCGGCTGTATGTCGGGATGGGCGTAGGATTCCTGGCGGAACACCTCATAGGCCAGCGTCAGTCCGGCGGAGAGGGGGGTTTTGCCGCCGACGGCGATATCGGATAGCGCCTGCTGCGCCAGCTTCACCGAATTAGTGGGTGGCAGCGCCAGTTTGGCGTCGTTTTTGTTGAAGACGATGAGACCGACCCGATCCCGCCGCTGGTAGGCGTCGGTGAGCAGGGACATGATGGCTCCTTTGGTCGCTTCCATGCGCTCGGCCACGGCCATGCTCCAACTGGCGTCCACCACAAAGAGGATGAGGTTGGCCGAGCGGCGGACGCGCACTTTTTCGCGCAAATCTTCTTTGCGCAGCGCCAGCGCCAGCTTGGAGCGATCCCGCCGCCGTTGGTACGGGGCGGCGGCGCGAATGGTGGCGTCGAAGGCGAGATCGGTGACTTTGTCTTTTTGCGGGATGCGGGCGCGGATGTAATGGCCCCGTTTGCGGTCAGTCTTGGTTTGGGAGCGACGGCCGGCTTGTTTGCGCGTCAGTTTGTCGAGCTGGGTGTCCAGCCGCCGGGCGGTGAACTCCTGCCCCGGCTTGACCTTTTGGCCGCCTTCCCACCAATGACTCTCTTGCGGCGTTTGCGGCACGGTTTGCGGGCCGGCTTCTTGCTGGCTGACCTCGGCGCCGTCTTTTACCTCAGAATCGGCGGCTTTTTTTTTTGCCCTTCGGGAGAGATGTCGTCGGGATTGGGGTCGCCTTCTTCGGCGCCGCCCATCTCGTTCTGCACCTCTTCCAGCCGCTCTTCCAGTTCGTAGGCGGAGACAGATTGATCCTGGAACGGCCGTCCCTTAATCCTGTGGGGCAGCGCCAATTCGGCGGCCAAGATGATGTCTTCGTCGCTGATTTGGCTGCGGCCGTGCAGGGCGGCGTGGGCTTGCGCCCCGCGCAAAATCACCAGGTCGGCGCGATGGCCGTCCACGTTCAGCGAGGCGGTCAGCCCGGCGATGGAGAGCAAGTCGCGCCGGGTGTAGGCGACGCTTTTGACCAGGCGGCGGGCTTGCGCGATCTGCTGCGAAAGCTCATGCTCCCGCTCCTCCCAATCCCGGCAGAACGTGTCGGGATCAACCTCAAATTTCAGCCGCCGTTCCATGATTTGCACGCGCTGCAGGGCGTCGCTCAAACCCTTGATGTTGACGGAGAAGGCGAACCGATCCAACAACTGCGGCCGTAAATCCCCTTCTTCCGGGTTCATGGTGCCCACCAGGATGAACTTGGCCGGATGGGTGAAGCTGATCCCTTCTCGCTCCACCACATTAACGCCCATCGCCGCCGAATCGAGCAGCAGATCAACCACATGGTCATCCAGCAGGTTCACCTCGTCCACGTAAAGCAGGCCCCGGTTGGCGGAGGCGAGAACGCCCGGCTCGAAATGTTTTTCCCCTTTTTGGATGGCTTGTTCGATGTCCAACGTGCCCACCACCCGGTCTTCGGTGGCGCTGATGGGCAAATCCACGAAAGGAGTGCGCCGGTGGGCGGTGGCGGGCGGGCTATCCACAAATTGCACCCGGCATTCGTCGCACCATTCGCGCGGCCGTTCCGGGTCGCAGCCAAAGCGGCACGGCTGGTTGACATCAATTTCCGGCAGCAGGGCGGCCAGGGCGCGGGCGGCGGTGGATTTCGCCGTCCCCCGTTCGCCGCGAATGAGAACGCCGCCAATGCGGGGGCTGACGGCGTTGAGGACCAGGGCGCGTTTCATCCGTTCCTGGCCGACGATGGCGGTAAAAGGGAAAATTGCTCTGCGAGCCATGAATGTCTCCGTAGTTGTTTAAGTCACTTGCACCAAGAAATCCGATTTCTGGCAGAAATCTGATTTCCGACGTGTGGATTATAACGAATGGCAGGAGATGGGCAACCGTCACGGCCGTTTGCTATTTGGGGATTTAGGTTGAGCCGTTTACAATTCGGTTAGCCAAAGGAGGCGAGTATGCGCAGGAAAATTGGACGTATTTTGGGAATTTTGGTCGTGCTGTTGGCGGGGATGTATGCGGTGTTGGCGTGGCGGGCCAAGCCGGTGGCGGAACGGCCGTTTTTTGCTGACGAGCAGTTTATGGTCATCGCCCATCAGGGAGGCGAGGATCTGCGCCCCAGCAACACGCTGCCCGCCTTTGCCAACGCGGTGGCGTTGGGGGTGGATGTGTTGGAGATGGACATTCATCTCACTGCCGACGGCGAAATTGTGGTGATGCACGACGCCACTGTGGATCGGACGACGGACGGTTCCGGCGCCATCAAGGAGATGACGATGGCGGAAATTAAGGCGTTGGATGCGGGGGATTATTGGACGGATGACGACGGCCGTACCTACCCGTATCGCGGCCAGGGCATTGCTGTGCCCACTCTGCGCGGGGCGCTTGAAGCGTTCCCCGATATGCCCATGAACATCGAAATCAAGCAGAAGGAGCCGCCGATGGTGGAGCCGTTTTGCGCCTTGATTCGAGAGTATGGCATGGCGGATCAAGTGCTGGTGGCCTCGTTTCACCCGGAGGCGATGATGGCTTTCCGGGAAACCTGCCCGGAGGTGGCGACTTCGATGGTGGAGGATGAGATACGGCCGTTCTTTGCCCTCAATCTGGCATTCTTGGGCGGCGTTTACCCCTTTCCGGCGGAAGCGATGCAGGTTCCCGAATACTCCGGCAATTTGCATGTGGTGACGCCCCGGTTTGTGCGGGCGGCGCAGCGGCAGAATGTGGCTGTGCATGTGTGGACGGTGAATGACCCGGCCGATATGCAGCGGATGCTGGATGTGGGTGTGAATGGCATCATCACTGACCGGCCGGATTTGCTACTGGAACTGTTGGGGCGGTGACGGGGTGGAGAACAATGAGATATGGCCGCAGCGGGAGGGGTATAAGGGTAACTTGAACCACACCGAATATCGGATAAGACAACGTGTTATACGGCCGTTCAAGATTGACGCTCATTTTGAACGATGCTATGATGAATTCGTTATTGGGGGAAGCCATTTACGCCCAAAGGAGAAGATCGAATGGCTCAATTCGTTAAAGTAAGTTTTCACGGTCCTGGTCGCAGTATTGGGGATTACATGAAACGACTCGATGCCGCCGGGATTCCCTTTGCCATTAAGTCACCCGATAATGCCGGCTTTGCTATGGAAGGCGCAAAAATTGCGCGAGCCAGCGGGCTGTCCCATACTATTTTGCTCCGGTATACGGCTCCGGGCGATTTGGCCCATGATATTCCAAATTACAAAAAATCACCCAAAGAGGCCGCGGCCGACTATTGGGATGAATTGATCAAGTCTATCCGTCAATCCCCTGAAATCGCCCTTTACAAAGACCTGATTTGGATCGAAACAGTCAACGAGGCGCGTACCCAGCTTGACCCGCATGATCCCAATTTCGAGAATATGCATCCGGTTGATTGGCTGGGTGAGTTGGGATATTACATCGCCCAAAATATCCTCAATGAAGGATTTAAGGCGTGTCTCTTCGGCATGAATGCGGGAACGCCTGAGCCAGGAGATTGGAAGCAGCCGGGGATGAGGAAATATCTGGAGCTGGCAGCGGTCAACCCGGACAAAGTCGCGGTTTCGCTCCACGAAGGCAAGATCGAAGGATTCAGGCCGGGTTTGAACATTCATTCCCATCCTTCCCGGTTCCATCCTTACCTGATTGGACGGTTTAAGTATTTATTTGCCGCATGTGACGCCATGAACCTGGCGCGGCCGACGACTTTCATTTCTGAATGGGCCTGGAAATATAACACGATGCCTGTTCCGGAAAGGGCGATGGTAGATGTCAAATGGGTAGCTGAATTGATCGCCGAGTACCCGGAAGTTCGCGGCTTGTTCTTGTGGAACCTGGCATTTGGCCGGGAGTGGGCTGATTTACCCGGCAAGCTGACCCAACTCATTCCGTTGATAACGGAATATGCCTTAAAGACGCGCTTCCCTGATCCTGTGCCGGGAAAACCGATTGCACTGCCTGACCTGGATGAAACCACGCCGATTGAACCTGAGCCGGTTGAATCAGCCCAACCGGAAACGCCTACGCAGAAGGAGCGCGGCAAGCCCCGTGTCCCCTTTAGCCGCACTTACGTCCTGTTGCCGCCAACGGCCGACCAAGCCTGGGCCGTTGCCGCGATGCGGGCGACCTGGGATGATAAACGGTATACCGTTGGCGGCAGCCCGGATGATGCCGGGGTTGGCGATTTGGCGGATAAAACGGTCATTGCGATTAACCCGAATGAGTGGGGGGCGGGTGAAGATGGCAAGGGCTTGAAGGGTTTTTTTGACGCCTATTACCCGACTGTGAAATATAAACCGGTCACGGCCGTGAATCCAAGCCAGCTAATTCGTATTTTGAAAAAGGGGGTTTAAGGCCGCTGCATCATCTAAATTGGAAATCGGTTAAGCCAG
>JAJRVV010000044.1 GCA_024277135.1 Chloroflexota bacterium
GACGTTATGCACCAGGTCAGGTTGGGGCGTGTCTGTGGGCGCAGGCGTGGGGGTGATGGTGGGCGTGGCGGTAGGCGGGTCGGTGGCGGTGGGCAGCGGGGTTGTGGTCGGCGTAAAGGTGGGCGTAATGGGGGTGGCGGTGGCGGTGGGAACCAAGGCCACGGTGATGTTGGGGTCTTGAAAGCGCAGCGTCAATGCCCCCAAAACGATGATGAGGATGGCGAAAGCGGCCGTCAACCAAAATGTCACCGGCGCTTCTTTTTCGCGCATCACCGACTCGATGACGGCTGGCGGATCGGGGGGGACGGCCGTATCTGGCACAGCTTGTGTCTCGTCTGCCGCAGCCGGCAGCGCGCCGCCGCACATCAGGCAATGCGCCGCGCCCGGCTCATAAACGGCGTCACAATGAGGGCAACGCTCCCCATGATTTGACAATGTGGCATCGTCAGCCATAAACTCTCCAGATGCGTAACCATTCGTCTGGATACGCATCAAATCCAAAGCGCGGCATTATACCAACTTTAGCGGCGGTCACAAAAGCAAACTCAGCGAAATTTCATCCAGGGGAACCTCCGGGAGGCTCCGGAACCTCCCGGAGGATTGCCTCGAAACCATCATGAGCGATATCGACAACCCAGGTAAGCAAACACCCTCTTCTCCGCGTCAATATTGGTGGAAAACGCCGGAGAAAACCACATGCAGCGCACCAAAACCAGGGCAATTATGCCCAACCTGCGGCAAAGGAAAACTGGCGTTTGATGGCTTGTTTTTGTTGGCCTGCCCGGCCTGCGGCAAAGTGATCGCGGGCGGCGCATTTACCTGATAAACTATTTTCGGGAGGCGTGCCCTCCCAATAAGGAGTAAAGAATGGATGCAAAAGTGACCTGGCAAGGGAACATGGGTTTTGTGGGCGTGGCTAACAGCGGCCATGAGATTTATCTGGATGCGGGTGAAGGTGTAGGCGGACATGATGCAGGGGCACGGCCGTTGGAATTGATGGCGCTCAGTCTGGCCGGATGCACAGCCATGGATGTCATCTCCATCATGCGCAAGAAACGGCAGGAAGTGACCCACTTTGAAGTGCAAGTTCACGCTGACCGCGCCCCCGACCATCCTAAAGTGTTCACCGCCATCCACATCAACTACGTGCTGCATGGCAAAAATATTGACCCCAAAGCAGTCGAACGTTCGATGGAACTCTCTGAGAAGCGGTACTGCCCCGCCCAAGCCATGCTGTCCCAGGTAGCCCCGACCACGCTCAGCTACGAAATTCACGAGTAGCTAAGACATCCGATTTCTTGAAGAAATCGGATGTCTGTGGAAACATGACAAACCGCCAAAGAACTTATGACATTTGTCACCCTCAATAAAATATGATCGTCACTAGCGGCATTTGGAGGTTCGCTGCATAATTTATAGGGTAACAGGTATCCCACTTTAGAATCTTAATGATTTTGGCCGTTTTTCAGAACAACATACGTCGTTTTTGAGATTCTCCCGTATTTTTTGATTCGGAAATTTCTTCCCACTGAACCTGTCAAATAGATGAAAAAGCCGGTTAGGGTCGGGTTTATTACGGCCGTAACCGGTTTTTTCCTTTCAAGGAGTCCCGTATGGCAAAAGGTCGAGTTGTGATTGATGTAGAACGTTGCAAAGGGTGCGAGCTGTGCATTGACGCCTGCCCGCCAGACGTGTTGGCGTTCTCCGAAGAATTCAACAACAAAGGGTACCATCCCGTATTCTTGATGGAGCATGATAACCATTGTACCGGCTGCGCCCTGTGCGCGGTGGCCTGCCCCGATGGCTGCATCACCGTTTACCGCGAGGTTCCACAAAAACGGGCGCGGGTTGGAGCCGCAGCCTAGTAACCACACTTAATGAAAACCCGCAGATTGCGCCGATGATGCAGATTTTCTCTGCGTTCTCTGCGCCCTCTGTGGCTTTCGAGGAGACAGCATGGCAAAAGAACTGTTAAAAGGGAACGTAGCCATCGCCGAAGCGGCCGTTCGCGCCGGATGCGAAGCGTATTTTGGCTACCCCATCACCCCCCAAACAGAATTGTTAGAACATATGTCAAAACGTATGCCCGAACTGGGGCGCGTTTTTTTACAGGCGGAGAGTGAAGTAGCGGCCGTCAACATGGTGTATGGCGCCGCCTGCGCCGGCGTCCGCGTGATGAGTTCCTCCTCCAGCCCCGGCATCAGCCTGATGCAGGAGGGTATCAGCTACATCGCCGGTTCCGAAGTTCCGGCCGTCATCGTGGACGTGATGCGCGGCGGGCCCGGCCTGGGCAATATCCAGCCCAGCCAATCCGACTACAACCAAATCACCAAAATGGCCGGACATGGGGATTTTCGCCCCATCGTGTTAGCGCCTAAGACCATCCAGGAAGCGATTGATTTGATGGGGTTGGCGTTTGATTTGGCCGACCAGTACCGGACGCTGGTGTACCTGGCGTTGGACGGGGCCATCGGCCAGATGATGGAACCGGCCGAATTGCCGCCCATGCGTGAAATTCCCGCCGAAAAACCAGAGTGGGCGCTGACGGGGCTGCACGGCCGTGATCAGAAAAACATCATCACCTCCATCCGCCTGGGCGCGCAAGATTTGTGTGATTTCAATGAGGTTTTGCAGGCCAAGCTCAAGACCATCGAAGAAAATGAAGTCCGCTACGAAACGTATTTCACCGATGACGCCCAACTCATCATCGTCGCTTTTGGCACGGCCGCCCGCGTGGCGCAAACGGCCGTCAAACGACTACGCCAGCAAAACATCCCCATCGGCCTTTTCCGCCCCATCACCCTCTGGCCCTTCCCCGAAAACGAACTGAATAATTTAGCCAAACGGGTCGGCTCCTTCCTCACGGTGGAGATGAACGTGGGGCAAATGGTTCATGACGTGCGGCTGGCGGTGGGGCGGGATGTTCAAGTAGACTTTTTAGGCAAAGCGGGCGGCATCATCCCCTTGCCGGAAGAGATTGAAGCCAAAGCGATGAGCATGTGGCGGCAGTTGGAAGTCGTCGCCCAGCATATGTAAGCGGAGGGAAAAGATAAGAATGGAAACAATTGCAATTCAACCTGAAGAAAAACTGGTTTACGAACGCCCCCAGGCGTTAGACCCCAATTACACCCATTACTGCCCCGGCTGCACGCATGGCATCGCCCATCGGCTGGTGGCGGAGGTTTTAGATGAACGGGAAATCCGAGAGAAGGCGATTTTGGTAGCTCCGGTGGGATGCTCTGTCTTTGCCTATAATTATTTTGCCATTGACGGCGCTGAATCAGCGCACGGCCGCGCCCCGGCCATGGCCACCGGCTTAAAGCGGGTCAATCCCGACAACATTGTCTTCACCTACCAGGGGGATGGCGACCTGGCTTCCATCGGCATTGCCGAAGCCATCCACGTTGCCGCGCGCGGCGAAAACATCACCACCATCTTCATCAACAACGCCATCTACGGCATGACCGGCGGCCAGATGGCCCCCACCACCCTGCCGGGACAAGTGACCACCTCATCCCCACACGGCCGTGACACCGTCATGACCGGCCATCCCATGCACATCGCCGAAATGATGGCCCAATTTGAAGGTACTGTTTACAGCGTCCGCCGCAGCTTGCACGACACCCGGCACATCATCCAGGCCAAAAAAGCGATTCGCACCGCATTTGAAGCGCAAATGAAAGGGTTGGGTTTCAGCCTGGTGGAACTGCTCTCCTCATGCCCCACCAACTGGGGCATGACGCCCCTGGACGCCCTGGGTTGGGTGCGAGACGAGATGGTTCCCGTCTACCCGTTGGGGGATTTCAAAGTTCATGATGAGTTGGCTGGCAAACGCGGCCGGCAAAAATAAGGAGGTCTGAAGATGCAAGAAACATCAATCATCGTCGCCGGCTTCGGCGGACAAGGGGTGTTATTCGCCGGGCAACTGCTGGCCTACACCGGCATGGACAATGGTCTCAACGTCACCTGGATTCCCTCCTATGGCCCGGAAATGCGCGGCGGAACCGCCAACTGCACCGTCATCATCAGCAGCGAGGAGATCGGCGCGCCGCTGGTGGCCCAACCGGACATCGCCATCGTCCTCAACCAACCCTCTTTCGAGAAATATGAGCCAATGGTCAAGCCGGGTGGTTTGATGATCGTCAATAGCTCCATCGTTACCCTGGAATCTGATCGCGAGGATATCGAAATCGCGCGCATTCCGGCTAACGACATCGCCGCCGAATTAGGCTCGGCCAAAATGTTGAACATGGCCGCTCTGGGAGCGATGCTGGCTAAACGGCCGTTATTCGACCTGGACACGCTGTTCACTTCGTTGACCGATCATCTGCCCGCCCGCAAAACTCATTTGCTGGACGCCAACTACAAGGTGATGCAAAAAGGGTTCGAGATGGCACAGGCTGCGGCCGTGCCCGCCTGATAACTGAATATGTAGGACAAGTTTGTTAACTTGTCCGGGCAAGAGCGGGGTTTCAGTCTGTGCGAAACCCCGCTTTTTTGTTGACATCGTCCGCCAACCCCTTTATTCTCTGCCATCTATGAGTACACGGCCGTCATCCCCCCCCAAACTCAACATCCTCAACACGCCCGTCCACGCCGTGACAATGGCAGATACGCTGGCCCTGGTCGAGCAGTACATGGTCGAACCCCGCCTGCACCAAATTTGCACCACCAACCCTGAATTTGTGATGATGGCGCAGCAGGACGCCGACTTCCGCCGGGTTTTGCATAAGGCTGATTTGTGTCTGCCCGATGGGGTGGGTTTGTTGTGGGCGGCGCGGTGGCTGGGACGGCCGTTGCCCCAGCGCGTCCCCGGCTCCGAACTCGTTTATCATCTGGCCGAACGGGCGGCGCAGCACGGTTGGCGGTTATTTCTGCTGGGAGCCGCGCCCGGCGTCGCTGAACAGGCCGCCCACATCCTTACCGCCCGCTATCCTGGCCTGATCATCGCCGGAACCTACGCCGGATCGCCGGCCGCCGCTGAAAATGATGAGATCGTGCAGCGCATCAACGACGGCCGTGCCGATTTGCTCTATGCAGCCTATGGCGCGCCCCGTCAGGACAAATGGATTGCGCGAAATCGGGGAAATTTGACGGCCGTCCGCGTTGCCCTCGGCATCGGCGGCGCGCTCGACTTCATCACCGGTAAATCCGCCCGCGCCCCCCGCTGGGTGCAAAACCTGGGGCTGGAATGGCTGCACCGCCTCATCAAAGAGCCGTGGCGCTGGCGGCGCATGACGGCGCTGCCCCGATTTGCCGCCCGCGTCCTCCTGGGCGGCCGTCGTACTCCTGATCTTTGAATCAGTTCCACACCGGGCACGGTCAGAAGACCTGACCGTGCTTCCCCAAGTTTTTGAGAAGACACTTCCTTCGGTAAAAAAAAGAGCGGCATCGCTGCCACCCTTTTAGATGTCTCTCACCAAGAGGATGTTTTTATGTCAATATCTCTCTGGCGCTTCAAACAGAAGCAGATTCCCTCCGTTTCATAATCAAATTAACAAATGGCAGCGCCGCCCGGCGTTAACTCACATATAGCATATCTGTTTCAGCAAAATAACGAAAATTCATGATTTATATCCCTCTGCTATCCTTTGAAGCGGCAGTCAGGAAAAGCATTGTGTACTGTGTTAAAGCTACAAATACTCCAACTTCCTCGCCGCCTGTCCTAGCTCCTCTCGAAACTTGGGATGGGCGATTTCAATCAACGCCCGCGCCCGCTGCCGGATAGTTTTGCCGTACAAATCAGCGATGCCGTATTCCGTCACCACATAATGCACATCACTGCGCGTCGTCACTACCCCGGAACCTTCATACAACATGGGCACAATACGGCTCAAGGCATCATTCTTAGCCGTAGAAAGGAAAGCGACGATGGGCACGCCCCCTTTAGAACGAGCCGCGCCGCGAATGAAATCAATCTGCCCGCCCACGCCGCTGTAAATCCGGGTTCCAATCGAATCGGCGCACACCTGCCCCGTCAAATCCACCTGAACGGCCGAATTGATCGCCACCATCTTGTCATTCCGGGCGATGTTGTACGGATCATTGACGTAATCGGCCGGATGCAATTCGATCAACGGATTATTGTGGATGAACTCATACAACCGCTTGGAACCGAACAAAAAGCCGGCCACGATCTTGCCCGGATGGAATGATTTGCGGGCGCAGGTGATCACGCCCTGCTCCACCATGTCAATCACGCCATCGGAAAACAGTTCGGTATGAATGCCCAAATCTTTGTGATGGCCCAGATTTTGCAGCACGGCGTCGGGGATACTGCCGATGCCCATCTGCAAGGTAGCGCCGTCTGGAATCAATTCGGCGATATATTCCCCTACTTTGAGATGGCCGGAAGACGAACCGCCCTGCACCGCTTCCGGGATAGCATAATCCACTTCCACGATGTGATGCAGGCGGCTGACATGGATGAAGCTGTCGCCCAGGGTACGCGGCATCTGCCGGTTGACTTCAGCGATGATGACGCGGGCAGATTCGGCGGCCGGTTTGGTGGCGCCTACCTCCACGCCAAAGCTGCAAAAGCCGTGATCATCCGGCGGCGATACGGAAATCAAAGCGGCGTCCGGCGGCAGCGGGCCGCCATCTCGAAACAGGGCTGGAATCTCTGACAGGAAAACCGGGGTAAAATCGGCGCGGCCTTCATGCACCGCCTGGCGCACATTGCCTCCGATGAAGAGGGCATTGACGCGGAAACTTTCCTGGTATTGGGGGGCGGCATAGGGCGCTTCGGCAAAGGTGAGAACGTGGGTCAATTCCACGCCGCGCAGTTCGTCGGCGCGGTCGGTCAAGCTCTGGGTCAGCTGCACCGGGACGCCGGCGCCGCCGCCAATGTAGACGCGCTGACCTGATTCGATGATGCTCAATGCGGCGGGCGCGTCGGTCACTTTGCGCCGGTAAATTTGTTCCCAATTCATGCGCCGCCTCCAGCGCCGCCTCCGGGGAACAAGTTGGCGGTGACTTCTTTGCCCAGGGCGGCGGCAATCTGGGGATGGCTGATGTTCCCCTGGTAAAGATTGACGCCGCGAGCTAAGGCTGAATCTTTCTCGATAGCGGCTAACACGCCATGTTCTCCTACGCGCAGCAGATAGGGCAAAGCGGCGTTGGTGATGGCGTAGCTGGCAGTGCGGGAGATGGTGGATGTCATGTTGGGCACGCAGTAATGGATAATCCCTTCCTGCACGTAAACGGGATCGCGCAGGGTGCTGGGGCGGCTGGTGGCGATGCAGCCGCCTTCATCAATGGAAAAGTCAATGATCACCGAGCCGGGGCGCATGGTGCGCACCATCTCGCGGGTGACGACCAGCGGAGCGCGTTGGCCGGGGAGTAAAACCGCGCCGACCAGCACGTCGGCAAATTTGACGGCGCGGCGGATGTTGTATTCGTTGGCGAACATAGTGGTGATACGGCCGTCAAACCGGTCGTCAATCCCCCGCAATTTTTGCACATCATGGTCGAGAACGGTCACTTCAGCGCCCAGGCCCAGAAAAGCGCGGGCGGCATTGACGCCCAACACGCCGCCGCCGATGATGACGACGGTGGCGGCGGGCACGCCGGGCACGCCGGAGAGCAAAATGCCCAACCCTTGCTGGTCGGGGACACGCTGCACGCTGCGCAGTAAACGGCCGGCGATGAGCGGCGCAGCCCGGCCGGCCACCTCGCTGGCAGGAATGAGAACTGGGCGGGCGCCATCATCTTGTTCGATCATTTCGTAGGCGACGGCCGTGATCTCCCGGCTGACCAACGCTTGAAACAAGTCGGGCGAAGCCACCGGCAGATGCAAAAAGGAAAAGATCATCTGGCCGGGCCGGAACAATGGGTGTTCCTCTTTGGTAGGCCGGGCTAATTTGGCAACGACATCGGCACGGCCGTACACCTCCGCCGCCGAGTAGACAATTTGCGCCCCCGCTTCCCGGTAATCTTCATCCGAAAAACCGGCCCCCCGGCCGGCCTGCCGCTCCGCGTATACCACATGCCCGGCCTGCGTCAACGTCAACGCCCCGGCCGGCGTCAATCCGACCCGCATCTCCAAATCACGCACTTCGCGCGGAATGCCAAACTCCATCTCACAAACCCTCTGTCACTTTAGTCATTTTAGTCACTTCCCACTTGCAGAAACCGAGCGCATATAGCACACAGACAGACCCAACATTACGGCCACAATAACGGCCGAAATCACACAATACTGGCAAAACGCGCCGATTTTGAACAATTCTAAACCATTGAGAAATAGCGTAAAGAGACACGCAAATCCTGTCAAACCCAACATGATCTCAGCCATGTTTTCATCCACAAACGGCGCCCAATCTTGCAGCCACGCCGTCAAAAAGATGACAGCATAGCCGATTAAACCGATCAATGCCACCGGCGCCGGCCCAATAGCCGCATACGGCGCGTCTGGCCCGCTCACCTGTCCACAATCGAAAATTGAACTGACATGGCAGGCGGAAACAACCGAGCCTTTATGGAACAAAAGTAGATAGTAAGCAACCACAATGCCGGGCACGCTTAACAGCTGAATCAGGCGAATTTGCCAATCATTAACGCGCATCTGCCGCCCCCTCAAGCCAAGTTATGACCCTAGTAATGCGTTGATCCGCTGCTGAAAATTGGCCCAGGGCAACGCTCCTTCCGCAATCTGTCCATTGATGAAAAAGGTAGGCGTGGCGGAGACGCCGGCGCGAGATGCGGCGTTGCGGTTGGCTTGAATCCGGCTGCCATACCGATTGCTGCTTAAACAACTAGAGAATTGGTCCATGTCCAACCCGGCCGTATTAGCGGCGCGTTCAATGCCCGATGTTTCCAGATGATCGGGGGCGTCGAAATCAGCGAACATAGCTTGACTATACTCGAAATATCGCTCCTGATCGGCAGCGCACATGCCGCCAGCGGCCGCAGGGATGGTGCCGGAGCCAAGCGCATAGGGTAAGACAATGTAGCGCACTTTCCCGCTTTCAACGTACTGCTGTTCCAACAAAGGCGCGGTTTGGATGTTGTAGTCCCGACAATGGGGGCAACCAAAATCGGAAACTTCGACAACCGTCACAGGAGCCGAATCATTTCCTTGGACGACGCAAGCGTCTTCATTGGCTTCGCAGTAGGATTCGAGGGTTTCGATTTCGACGGCATTACTGTCAGGCGGCCGTATCGCCAGGTAAATCAATCCGGCAAAAATCAAAACACCGCCAGCGATGATGGCGCTAAGCACCACCCAATTCGTTTGCCGTGACGGCCGCTTCACCCGTTTTTTGCGAATTATTTTTTTTGCCATGACTTTTTCGTCTCTCCTTATGCAAAACAATGTTAGATCATACTAAGTGTACCGAATCACAAAAGCGGTGAAAGGTGTTTAATGTAATTTCTCTTCCCTGACATCTGTCACCAGACCAACTAATATGTTAAACTTGCGACAATCGTCAGAACGGCCGTTAATCGAGCAAATAGCATGAGCGACTTAACCACGACATATCTGGGGATGAGGCTGAAAAATCCAATCGTCGTCTCCTCATCTCCCCTGACTGAAGATATCAAAAACATCAAGCGCATGGAAGACGCGGGGGCGGCGGCCGTCGTCCTGCACTCCCTGTTTGAGGAGCAAATTGAGCTGCAAAACCTGGGTATTTCCCCGAACCAAGCAGGCGAATTACCGGATGGATTGAAGCGGATCGCTGATCTGGACATATTCAACCAGGAAGCCGGCAGCTATCTCTCGCTCATTTACCGCGCCAAAGAAATGGTAGACATCCCCATCATCGGCAGCCTGAACGGCTACTACAGCGGCAGTTGGGCCAACTACGGCCGTCTCATCGAAAACGCCGGGGCCGATGCGCTGGAATTGAACGTCTACTACCTGGAAACCAAACCCCAAATCACCGGTATCGAAATCGAGCAAATGCACCTTGATCTGGCCCGCAAAGTCAGAAGCAGCGTCAGCATCCCCGTCGCCATCAAATTAAGCCCCTACTTTAGCGCGATGGCCCACATGGCCGGCCAACTCGATCAGACCGGTATCAATGGTCTGGTCATCTTCAATCGCTTTTACCAGCCCGATTTTGATTTGAAGCGATTCAAAGTGAAATCAACCCTGGCTCTTAGCTCCTCCAGCGAACTACGACTGCGGTTGCGATGGGCGGCAATTTTGTCCAACTTCGTCCAGGCAGACCTGGCGATCACTGGCGGCGTACACACTGTAGAAGATATCGTTAAATGTATGCTGGCCGGGGCTAAAGTGGCTATGATCACCTCCGCCTTGTACAAAAACGGGATCGCTCACATTAGTCAACTGCTGGCCGGGTTACGCCAATGGCTGCGGCAGAATGAGTTTGGTTCAGTTAAACAACTACAAGGGAAAATGAGCCTGCGAAACATCCCAGACCCATCGGCCCTGGAAAGAGCCAATTATATGCGGGCGCTTAAATCGTTGGATTTTGAGGAGGATTCCTGATGAAGAACGCCCAATGTGGATAAACCGCAGATCAAGAGGCAGGCACTTTGACTAAATTTTCGATTTCAGCGATCAGCTTTGTTGAATCAATCTGTTTCAACAAATAACAGCCCGCTCCGGCTTCCAGCACCAACTCCCGCTCCATATCGTCGACAAAAGAAGTAAGCACAATCACCTGGATACCTCTGGCAACAAAACTGGAAATCGCCTGAATCGTTGGCTCCAAGTCACGAACCCGGCCGCTGGCCAGCCCAATCAACGCCACATCCGGGGACATCGTTTCCAGAAGCATTTCGGCATCAGCCGGAGATGCTACCGAAGCGTCCACTTCGATGGCGGGCGCGGAATGCAGACGGACTTGTAATGCCAGCCGCACCGCCAAGTGCTTTTCAACAATGAGCAGTCGGATCATAAGGATTGAGGATTCAATAGATACCCAAATTTTCCCGGAAACCTATATGTGCAACCAGGGATAGTTTCCGGGAAGGTGAAGTTTCGCGTTTGGTTTCTGTGGAGCGATGTGGGGCAAAGTTTAAAACGTACCTGGATTATTTTCCAGTAACGAATGTCATCGGTTCAAATAACGAATGTCATTCTGCCGCTTACCAGGGACAAAAGTCATCTGACATGTATGACATTCGCCACGCCAAGAAACGGCCGTCTTGCATTACAATGAATATAATGATGCTGGCTGTTTATCGAGGAGTGAATCATGTTGACCGTAAATGATCTCATGACCGCAGTGCCCAATACCGTCACCCCGACGACACCGTTACGGCAGGTGATTGGCGTCATGAAAACCGGGGGGTATCGGCAAATTCCGGTGATGGAAAATGGCAAACTGGTCGGCATCATCACCGACCGGGACATTCGCCTGGTCATGAACTCCCCCGTGGTGCTGCATGATCGCTCTCAGGACACCGAACTGCTCAACAAAGTGACGGTGGAAAGCTGCATGACCCCCAATCCCATTACCGTCTCGCCAGATATGCCCGCCTACCGCGTTGCGGAAATGTTAAGCATTTACAAATTCGGGGCTTTACCAGTCGTCGAGGAAGATACGAAAACATTGGTGGGCATCATCACCGTCTCCGATTTTCTGGCCTTCTTTTCCTCCAACCAGACCCGCGACGTGGATGTGATTGACAGGTAACTGTCAGACCAGACATCCGATTTCTCACAGAAATCGGATGTCTTGCAGATTCCCACAGAACTATCAGTAAGAGAGGGTCAAACAAACTGTGGTTCCTTGACCTGGGGCGGAGTTAACCTTAAAGGAACCATGCAAAGATTCGGCGCGGGCGCGCATGTTGGACAGGCCATGACCGACTGTTTGGTTTTGAGTGGCCACGTCAAAGCCACGGCCGTCATCCGCCACCTCGAATTCAATCGCTTTAGCTGACTTTTTAGCCGAAATCGTTACCTTTTTAGCGCGGGCGTGACGGGCGATGTTGGCCAACGCTTCTTGAGTGGTGAGGAAAATAGCGCGGGCGACGGCCGTTGGCAGCGCAGCCAGCGCCAAAGGCTCAACCTCCATCGTCACCGACACCATCGTATTCGCCTGAAATTCCCGCACCAACCGGGAAATACCTTGCGCCAGATTGCCGCTGAACCGATGCGGACGCAAATCCAAAATAAAGTTGCGGATATCCCGAATGGAGTCATTCAGCCCCTCGACCGCCTGATCCAACATCTCCTCCACGCCATCAACCTGTCCGGTTGATAACCCCAGCCGGATAGATTCCAGATTCAGGCCAACAGCGTAAATGGACTGGATGATGCCATCGTGCAAATCCATGCCGATCCTGACCCGTTCGCCCACCACCGCCAATCGGCCAACCTGTTCGTACAAATGGGCGTTTTGGATGACGACGGCCGCATGTTCGGCAAACATCGCCGCCAATTCCTGGTCATCAGCCGAGAACAACTCGCCGCTTTCCTTATCAGTGAGGTAAAGGCTGCCCAGCGCGCGGCCGTCGCCCACAATGGGTACGCCTAAAAAATTCTCCATCGGCGGGTGATTGGCGGGAAAACCAACCGACCTGGGGTCATCACTGATGCGCGTCACTCGAATCGGCCGTTTCTCCTGCGCCAACACCCCCAACAACCCTTTACCTTGGGGCAAATGAGATATCGCGGCCACTTCATCCGGCGTCATACCGCTGTGAACGAAGGAAGCTAGCATTCCTTCCACGCCGGGCACGCCCAGCGCCGCATACCGGGCGCCAATCAACTCGCGGGCGGCGGCCACAATCAATTGCAACCCTTTATCCAGCGTCAACTCACCGGCAATGGCGGCGGTGGCATAACTCATCGCCCGCAGTTGTTGATTTCGGCGCGCCAATTGACGGCCGTATGCCGCCTGCGTCGCTAACAAATTCATCTTATTCAGCGCCGTGGCCGCGTGCGCCGCCAACATCTGCATCAGCCGCTCATCCGTCAGCGAGAATTCATCCGCCCCCAACTTGTTCGTCAGGTACAAATTCCCCAACGCCTTCCCTGCCAACAGCATGGGCACGCCTAAAAAGCTGTCCATGTCGGGATGATTGGCGGGGAAGCCAACGGCACGGCCGTCAGCCGCAATATCAGGCAGGCGAATCGGCTCCGTCCCCTCCATGACAACGCCCAACAAGCCCAGCCCCACTGGCGCATGGGATATTTGCGCCGCCGCCGTTTCACTCAACCCGGAAAACACAAACGTCTGGAAACGGCCGTCTTCCCCCGCCACCCCAATCGCCGCATACTCGGCGTCAACCAACTGGCGCGCCGAATCGACCGTTTGCTGCAACACATCTGCCAGCGTATCCGCATTGGCTACCGCCAGCGTCGCCTGATAGAGCAAATCTAACGCTTCCGGGGAAATGGAATGAACGGCCGTCATCTAAAGGTAATCTTTCAAATGGTGTTGAATCGCATATGCCGCCGCTTCGGCCCGGTTGGACACACTCAGCTTAGATAAAATGCTGCTCACGTAATTACGCACCGTACCTTCGCTTAAAAATAGTTCCTTAGCGATTTCTCGATTCGTGCGCCCTTCAGCAATCAAGGCCAATACCTGCATCTCCTGTGACGTTAAATCATTAAACGCCGCCGCCTCTTCCTTCTGAATGGAATGGCGGATTTCAGAAAACACCCGCTGCGTCAGCGAGGGATCAAGCATCGCCTCACCCCGCGCCGCCGCCTCAATCGCCCGAATCAAATCATTTCCTCCCACTTGCTTCAGCACATAACCTACCGCTCCAGAACGAATCGCCGCAAACAGCATTTCATCCTCGGCATAGGATGTCAGCATGATGACTTTGGTTTTGGGCAAAGCAGTCACGATCTTTTCGCACGCTTCAATGCCGCTGCCCCCCGCCAGCCGGATATCCATCAGCACAAGATCGGGCTGCTTTTCCATGGCTTTAGCCACAGCCTCCGATTCCGCCGCCGCCTCCGCCACCACTTCAAATTCAGGATGGCGGTCTAACAAACTGCGTAAACCGAGCCGGACTACCTCATGATCATCTACCAAGAGAATTCGTAAAGACATGCGTGTAAGTATAGCTATATCCAGGCGATTAAACCAATCAAGGCGATAAAATCACCAAACCATCGCGGTCAGATTCGTCCAATTTGCGCCAACGCAAAGACTCGGCTTTCATGAATTGTTAGAGTCTTAAAAGACTTGTGATAGAATTCACATTCAATAGACCAAATTTCACTTCACAAAGCAAAGACCTAAACACCCAATCGATCTTTAATAACCAGGCTGTCGTCAGCGATTGAGGATTGGGTGATAAAAGTAAGGCAGCCCCAAGAAGCAGGAGGAAAAATGAAAAAATCTTTAGCCATTCAGAACATACAGCTAAGGATAAAGGCTTGTTACCTAACCAAACAGCTTTTTGTCCTTTCTATGGAGACGTGATATGGGAAGATTATTTCTCGCGCTTTTCACAGACAACAGGGCATGGATTACACTGGCCGCTTCAATCGGAATTCTGTTTGGTTTAGGTATCTATACCTTTAGTTTCGCTGAAGGCGGCTCATACTTATCAGACGACCCCAGCGCTTGCGTGAACTGTCATGTCATGCAGGAACAGTTTGATAGCTGGAACAACTCCAGCCATAAAGCGGTAGCGACTTGCAATGAGTGTCATACGCCACATGATTTTGTCAACAAATGGCTGGTCAAAGGATTAAATGGTTGGAATCACAGTAAATCATTTACGTTAGGCGATTACCCAACACCGATAAGAATGCGGCCGTTTAACAAAGAAGTTGTACTGAAAAATTGTATTGATTGTCATGAAGGGCTAATTAGCCAGACAAGTTTACCAGAATTAACAGCAGATCAGAGCTGCGTAACGTGCCACGGGAATGTAGGGCATGGCGACTAAATTTTACACAGAAAACTTCAAGGAGGATTTTCCATGAAACGACAAACACTATTGTACGTGACTGTTTTTGTCACCGCTGCCATCTTAACCGCAGGCGTAGCCGCCTTATTAGTTAACATCAACACACGGAAAGCAGAAGCTGCCCAATTTCCGCTCAAGGTTGTAGAGATTGCAGATGGCGAGGTTGATCCAGAAGTTTGGGGGCTGAATTTTCCCCAACAGTATGATTCCTTCAAGAAAACCGAGGAAGTCCTTGGGGAAACCCCATATGGAGGTTCAGCAAACTACAGCAAACTTGAACGCTACCCAGCAATGATTCGTCTTTGGGCAGGGTATGCTTTTAGCAAAGATCACAATGAAGAACGAGGCCATTTCTATGCCCAGGTTGACCAAGAAAATACCGGTCGAGTCAAGCTGGTAAGTCAGCCAGGCGCCTGTATCAACTGTCACTCGGCCGAAACTCCTCAACTCATCGAAGAGTTGGGGTGGGAAACGTTCAACGCAACCCCATACAACGATTTGGTAGACAACTTGTACACCGGCAGCTCGTGTTCAGACTGCCATGATCCAGATACGATGGAGTTGGTAATTACCCGACCCGCTTTTGCCAATGCGATGGCGGATCGCGGCATTGACCTGGAGAATGCCACCCGGCAGGAAATGCGTTCCTACGTATGCGCCCAATGCCATGTTGAGTACTACTTCGCAGGCGAGAATAAAGTGTTGACCCTGCCGTGGAGCAATGGGTTAGATTTTGATTCGATTGAACAATACTATGAAGATATTGATTTTAAGGATTGGACACACGCGGAAACCGGCGCGCCCATGATCAAAGTTCAACATCCTGAGTTTGAACTTTGGAGTTCTGGTCTTCATGCACGTTCTGGGGTTTCTTGCGCAGATTGCCATATGCCATACGTGCAAGAAGGCAGCCAAAAAGTGTCTGACCACTGGGTTCGCAGCCCCTTGTTCAACATAAATCAAGCCTGCCAAACTTGCCACAACATCCCAGAAGAAGATCTAGTTGAACGTATCGCTATCATTCAAGATACGACAGCCAATCTGTTGCGTCAAAGCGAAGAAGCGCTCGTAGCAGCCATAGATGCCATCGCAGCTGCCCGTGAAGCAGGAGCGACGGATGAACAGCTTGATGAAGCGTTACAACTGCATCGAGCGGCCAGTATGCGCTGGGACTTCATCTCCTCAGAAAATAGCACAGGATTCCACAGTCCACAGGAATCCGCTCGCATTCTGGCTGAGTCTATGGACATGGCGCGTCAGGCTGAATTAGCCGCCTGGCAGGCGCTTAATACAAACTCAAACTAATCCGACAGGCTGCTAGAGGTTGTTTGTATCGTGGCCTCCAGTGAAATACTTAAAAAGCGGAGCGTGATTCATCCACGCTCCGCTTTTTGTCTGGCGCAAATCGTGTTAAGATGAAGCAATGAAACCAGCTAAATCCACCCAGCGCCGCCAAAGCGTGGCCCAATGCCGGTTATTCAACGGGCTGTCGGAAAATGAATTAAATGAAGTGCTGCTCGTCTCCCGGCAAAGGACGTTGGCGCCGAGCGCGTTTCTGTTTCACCAAGGAGAACACGCCCAAACGTTTTACATTGTGACGGCGGGCAAAATCAAATTGACACAGATTACCCCGGAAGGGCATCAAGTCATCATTCGGTATGTAACGGCCGGCGGCGCTATCGGCATTTTGGCGGCGCTGGGGGATTTCCCTTACCCGGTATCGGGGCAATCGGTAGGGGCATGTACGCTGCTGGCATGGCAGGAAGAGGATATTTCCCGGCTCATGGAACGAGTGCCCCGGTTGGCTTTGAATGGGATGAAGATGCTGTCCCGCCGCTTTGCCGACATGATGGATCGATACCGAGAGCTGGCGACGGAGCGGGTGGAGCGGCGAATTGCCCGCGCTTTGCTGCGCCTGACCCATCGGGCCGGCCGCAAGACAGAAGCGGGCATTCTGATTGATTTACCATTAACCCGACGAGATTTGGCCGAGATGACTGGAACCACATTATACACCGTCAGCCGGATTTTGAGCGGGTGGGAACAGCAAGGATTTGTCAAAACGGGCCGGGAACAGGTGACGATCTGCTCGCCGCATAATATGGTCATCATCGCCGAAGATTTACCGGAAGGAAAACGCATCTAATAATAGAAGTTTGTGCTGTCGCAACGAATCAGGCAGCGGTTTTGGTTAAAGTATTGGTGGAGTTTTTGTATGGAATCTGTAGAATTAACGTCTGATTTAACTGTGGAGGAAGTATTAGAACGGTGGCCGGAGACGGCCGTCATCTTTCGCAAATATGCCGATGCCTGTGTCGGCTGCAATTTGGCCGCATTTTGCACAGTGGAAGACGCAGCCAGAGAATACGACGCTGATTTGAATTGCATGATGGTTGATTTGCAAACCAGCATCACTTCAGAAGGAAAATCGCTATGACATCCCCCTACACCTTTATCGCCGATCTGGCCCAGCAAACGGCCGATATCCCTGCCGACAGCATCATCAGCCGCACCATCTACAGCGATGACCAGATGAAGGTCATCCTGTTCAGTTTTGCCCCCGGCCAGGAGCTTTCAGAACACACGGCCGCTCGTCCGGCCGTCCTCCATTTCATCAGCGGCACGGCCCGGCTGGTCCTGGGTGAAGACGAGATGACGGCCGTGCCCCACACCTGGGTGCATATGCCCGCCCATTTACCGCACAGCATCTACGCCGAAACCGAAGTCAACATGCTGTTGATGCTGTTGTAAGGTTGGATTGCCATGAGTCAAAATCAAGCTATAAACGGTCACAATCGCGCCTGGACATTGACAAACCTGCTACCGGCTCCAGAGGAGGAGTGGGATCGGCTAAGAGCGTTTCTCAACTTGACCCAGGCCGATTTTGAAGCGATGCTGGCCACGGTGGAACCCCTTTTCCGCCGTGGGCCAGAGCTGGTGGTCGGCACTTATGATTACCTGTTGCAAAACCATGAAACGGCCGTCATCCTGGGCTGGGAAAACGGGGCCGACGAAAAGCATCTGGCCGAACGCCGCCGCTTCTTCACCGTCTGGCTGGCGCGGCTGTTAGGGCTGGATTTGAGCCACGATTTTGCCCGCTACCTATTCCGCGCCGGGCAAATCCATGCCGCGCGCGGCCCCCGCAAAATTCACGTCCCCGAAACCTACGTCACCGGCTCCATCAGCCTGGTCAACGCCGCCTTTGCCCGCTTCCTCAGCGAAGAGATGCCCGGCGATCCGGTGGTTCCGGCGGCATTGGCCGGTTGGAACAAACTACTGACCATGAACCAGCATTTGATGAATCACGGCTACCACATCGCCCGCGCCTGGGATGATGGGGATTTCACCGTCCAAATCGAACTGTTTGGCCGGATGCGCCATCTGGCACATCGTCCCCAACTGCAAATGGGAATGCCGGATGGCGGCCACATGGCGCAGGCGATGGAGAAATTTTTCAACTATTATCCCCAAGCCAGGCCGGATGTGTTTGCTATTGGCTGGCTGCCGGGCGAACGGCTGGACGAACGAGGCACGCCCTGGATGACGGTGCAAAAAACGTACCGGGCGCAAACGGGCTGGCGGGTGCTGTTGAACGGCCGTGACATGGTTTACTCCGGCGGTTTGCAGCAAACGGTTCAACCGGGGGACAGAATCAGCATTTTCCCGCCGGGAAGGTGAAGGAGTGAAGGGGTGAAAATTCGCCGGCCGCTGCTCTTGCTGGCTATTCTGGCGCTCATCGCCGCTTTGTGGGCCGGGCTGATTCGCATTGGCTGGCAATGGCCGCCGCTGCAGCCTGCCCTGCCCGCCGCGCATGGCCCTTTGATGGTCGCCGCCTTTTTGGGCGCGGTGATTTGTCTGGAACGCGGAGTGGCTTTGTCGCTGTTTTATGAGGGGGACGGCCGTCTGCTTCTGCTCTATTTGCCCGCCCTGTTTTCGGGATTGGGGGGCGTGGCTCTCATCCTGGGACTGCCCCAGCCCATCGGCCCGGCGCTGGTGTGGGCCGGGGGTGTGGGGCTGCTGCTTTTATTCGGCCTCATCCTGCGGCGGCAGACGGCGTTGTTCACCATAGTCATGGCGCTGGGCGCGCTCTGTCTGGCAGTAGCGAATGGGTTATGGTTGTGGGGACGGCCGTTACACATCGTGGTCTGGTGGTGGATTGGCTTCCTCGTCTTCACCATCGCCGGCGAGCGGCTGGAATTGAGCCGGTTGACTAAACTGACGGCCAACCAACAACGCGGGTTTACGGCCGTCAACGCCCTGTTTCTGCTCGGTTTAATCGTCTCCCTGTTCTGGTACGTCAACGGCGTGCGTCTGGCCGGCGCGGGCCTGGTCGGCATCGCCCTCTGGCTGTTCCGGCACGACATCGCCCGCCGCACCATTCGCCGCACGGGGCAGCCCCGCTTTACCGCCGCCTGTATGCTCACCGGCTATTTTTGGCTGGCGGCGGCCGGGGGCATCGCGCTCATTTTTGGCGGCGTCCCAGCCGGACTGCGTTATGACGCCATGTTGCACGCCGTCTTCCTCGGCTTTGCTTTTGGCATGATTTTCGGCCACGCCCCCATCATCTTCCCCGCCGTGGCCGGGATAACGATGCGTTATCACCCCTGGTTCTACAGCCACTTGATTTTGTTGAATCTGACCCTGCTCCTGCGCGTTACGGCCGACCTGCTGATATGGCCGCAGGGTCGGGCCTGGGGCGGGCTGCTGAATGCGCTGGTATTGGTGTTGTTCCTGGTGAATACGGTGACGGCCGCGCGCCGCCAACCAATTTCTGTACACTAAGCCTATATTTCGCACATTAAAAACCGAATAGAGAGAAAAAAGGTGGCGAAGATGCCTCCTTCGTGGCAAAGTTTATGGTGATAACCCACTTCACCAGAGACACCTTCTTATGAATTTTGCCATAAAAAACAACTACA
>JAJRVV010000045.1 GCA_024277135.1 Chloroflexota bacterium
AGTAGGGCAATTTTGCAAAATTGCTCTACAGCAATTGCCTATTGCCAACGAATGAGAAAATTTTTACAGCAAGGAGAATTTTGAAATGAAACGCCAACTTTTCATGATTGTTTTTTTGATGATTTTGTTAACCGCTTGTGGCGGAACCGGGACGGAAACGGCCGTAGAAACCATCCGGATTCGGCTGCCGATGGGCTACATTCCCGACCCGCAGTATGCGCCGTTTTATGTGGCGGTGGCAAACGGCTATTTTACCGATGCCGGGATTGAAATTGAATTCGATTACAGTTTTGAGACGGATGGGATGGCGTTGGTGGGGGCCGGCGAACTGCCGTTTGCCATCGTCGGCGGCGACCAGGTGATTCTGGCGCGGGCGCAGGGGTTGCCGGTGGTGTATGTGCTGGAATGGTTCCAGAAGTACCCGATTGCGGTGGTGAGCAAAGCGGCGGCGGGCATTGCCGAACCGGCGGATTTGGCCGGGCGCAATGTGGGCTTGCCCGGCTTCTTTGGCGCGTCGTATGTGGGATACGCCGGTTTGCTGGCGGCGAATGGGTTGGAGATGGCTGACGTCAACGCCAACGAAATTGGTTTCAACCAGATCGAGTCCCTGCTCGCCGACCAATCGGAAGCGGTGGTCGTTTTTGCCAACAATGAGCCGGTGCAGCTACAAGCCAGGGGCGAAAATGTGAACGTGATTTATGTGTCCGATTACATTGACCTGGTTTCCAACGGCATCGTCACCAACGAACAAACCATCGCCGAAAACCCGGAGCTGGTGGAAGCGTTTGTGGGCGCGATTTTGAAAGGGTTGGAAGCCACGCTGGCCGATCCAGAAGCGGCGTATGAGATCAGCAAAAAGTTTGTGGAGGGGCTGGACGATTCTCGTTTGAAGGTGTTGCAGGCTTCGCTACCGATGTGGCAGGCGGAGGCATTGGGGCAGACGGACGCTCAATCCTGGCTAAACACGCAGGAGATTTTGTTGGGCATGGGCTTCTTGGACGAGCCGGTGGCCGACCTGGACGCGGCGTATACGAATGCGTTTGTGCAGAAGGCGCAGCCGTAAGTAGTTGTTAATGAACCAGGATGCTTTTTTAACGGCCGTCAACGTCGAATACACTTTTGATGATGGGCCGCTGCATGTGCTGACTGATGTCAACCTGTCCATCCCCGCCGGTTCCTTTGTGGCATTCTTGGGGCCGTCGGGGGTGGGCAAGTCTACCCTGCTGCGGCTGCTGGCGGGGCTGTTACGGCCGTCTGCCGGACAAATCGAGCTGGACGGCGTTCCCATCCACAACGCCCGCGCCCCCATCGGTCTGGTGTTCCAAAAAGATAACCTCATGCCCTGGCGCACCGCCTATGAAAATGTGCGGCTGCCGTTGGAACTGCGAAGGGTGAATGGGAGGGAGGCGGACGGCCGTGTGCGCGACATGCTCAATTTGGTCGGCCTGCAAGGGTTTGAGCAGAGCTATCCGGCCCAGCTATCCGGCGGCATGGCGCAGCGGGTGGCGCTGGCGCGGGCGCTGGTTCACCGCCCCTCGCTGTTGCTGCTGGATGAGCCGTTTGGCTCGCTGGACGCGCTGACGCGGGAGCGGATGGGGCAGGAACTGCTGCGCATCTGGCAGGCGATGCCGGTGACGGTGGCCATGGTCACGCACAGCATCAATGAGGCGGTTTTGCTGGCGGATGTGGTGATGGTGATGGGCGGCCGTCCGGCGACGATTGCCGAGACGATTCCCATCAACCTGATGCGTCCCCGTTCATTGGAGATGCAGGGCGAGCCGGTTTTTCAGGCGTGTACCCGCCAAATTCGAGCGGCAATCCAAGACAGCGACAGCCGGTAAACGCCCCATTCACAGACGATAAACAAGCGTCGATCTTTCACAGATCGGCGCTTTTGATTTTAACGAGCTTGTTAACTTGTCCGGGGTTTATTCAGTGGGTGGGGGAGAGACGGCCGTTGCCTGCCGGCCTTCCTTCCGCCGCCGCCACCGCCAGACAAAGCGCGCAGCCAACCACAACGGCGCGCCAATCACCAACCCGACCGGCAGCAGGTAAAGCGCCAGCCAGATAAGCACACTTCCCACCCCTTGCAGCGTCTCAATCAATGTCTCGACAGCCTCTTTGGCGATGCCTTGCGGCCGCCAACCGCCCACTTCGATGGGCTGCGCCGCCACATCCGGCGTCAGGCTGATGCTGATGGTGGAGAAAGCGGCTGACTGGCTCAAATACTGCATCCGTCCCTTGATGAGTTCAATCTGCTCTTCCAACCGGCTCAATTCCTGGTTGACGGCCAGCGCCTCTTCCACGTTTTTGGCTTCATCCAGAAAGTTGCGCACGCGAGCGGCGGTCGCTTCCAGGTTTCCCAGCCGGGAGGACAAATCCACATACTCCTCGGTCACATCCTGGCTGTCGCTCGATTCCCGCTGAACTTCCAGGGACAACTCCTTGATGGCTTCCATCATGCTGCCATACCCATCGGCGGGGATGCGCACGGTGATGCTGCCGGAGAAGGCAGTGTCGTCGTACTGGTAAATGTCGCTGGCAACGACCCATCCCCCGGCCGCGTTCACCATTCGCTCGACGTCGGCTATCGTTTGTTCGGTGTCTTTGACCACCAGGCTCAAGTCGCCGGTGCGAATGATGAGCCGTTCTTGGGGCAGGTCGGGAAGTGTGGTTTGCTCGGTCAGACTGTCATTAGAAAGTGGCTCGGCCGTGTCGAAAGCGGCGCCTTCCGCCGCCGCCAGGCTTTCTTCTCTGGTAAATTCCGCTCCCCCATCATATTCTAGCGCATATTGTTCATCACGGGCGCTGGCGCCGCAGGCCGTCGCCAACAATGTAAACAGTAACAATCCAATTGCCAATCTCATCTTGTTCATCGCTTTTCTCCAGGTATCGCTTAGACATCCAATTTCTTCAAGAAATGGATGTTTGTAATCGTCGTTATGGGCAATAACGTAGTCAAGTTGGGTTTGGTTCCCTGAAAGGCTAACTGGATTTGTAGAGGCTGAAAATAGAGCGGCGTTACCAGCCCCATTCCAGCCGTTTGATCAGCTTGGACGGCATCCCCGCCATTCGCATCCGTTCTTGGGTCTCTTCGACCGGGTATTTGACGCGGCGATGCTCCCAGGACATCGTTTCCGTATCCAGCATGGCATAGGCGGCGCGGGGGTCATGGTCGCGGGGTTGGCCCACGCTGCCGGGGTTGATGATGAGCCGGTTGGCGTTGAGGTGGATGGATTCGCTGTAAATGGGAGCAATTGGAATGATTTTGTCGGCGTCTGCCTGTTCAAACAAAATGGGGACGTGGGAGTGGCCCACCAGACAGTAGGGCGTATCGAAAAAGGGGAAGTTGGCGGCGGCCGTGTACGGGTCAAGAATGTATTCCCACACCGGCTGGCGCGGGCTGGCGTGGGCCAGGGTGAACGGCTCTTTGACGAGCGTGGTAGGCAGCGCTTCCAGATAATCTCGATTCGTCGGTTTTAAGGTGTCTTGCGTCCATTTCACCGCCATGCGGGCGTTGTCGTTGAAGCTGTTGATGTCAATTTTGCCCAAAACCGCCCAATCATGATTGCCGGAGAGGCTGATGTGGTCATATTGGCACAGGAGTTCGACGCATTCGTTGGGGTCTGGCCCGTAGCCGACCAGATCGCCGAGACACCAGATGGTGTCCCACGCGCCTTCGGCGTCGGCCATGACGGTTTCAAAAGCAGCTAAGTTGGCATGAATGTCTGAGATGATCAGGATGCGCATAAATTCTCCTCAGGGCGGCTTCCCGCATTTGGTTATGATACCATGTTTGGCAGGAGGAGGTATAATAATTGGGTGAATTTGGGTTAACGGCGAATGAATTCGCGGCCACGTTGGCAAAGTCGGCCTTCGCCGACTGGAACCTAACCGGCGAAGGCCGGTTTTGCAATTATTGCCGCAGATTGATCTGCCGAACGTACAATGGCGATTTTAGATAAATGGACGCTCGATTTTGTGAGTAGCAGCGTGGAGCAGACGGTGCGCCTGGGCGTGCGCCTGGGTGAATTGTTACGGCCGTCTGACCTGGTGTGCCTGTCCGGCGAACTGGGCATGGGCAAAACGGCGCTGGCTCGCGGCGTGGGGCGGGGATGGGGCACGGCCGTGCGCGTCACCAGCCCCTCTTTTACCCTGATCAACGAATACCCGCGCGCCAGAGACGACCGTATCCTTTACCACATAGATTGCTACCGGCTGGAATCTGAAGCGGACGCGGAAACGGTAGGTTTGGAAGATGTTTTGGATGAGGATGGCGTCGTCATGATCGAATGGCCGGAGCGGATTGAAAGCTGGCTGGCAACCGACCGGCTGTGGGTGGAAATGGGCTATCTCAGCGAAACCCGCCGCCAGATGCGGTTTATCCCGTCCGGCGAGCGGTCGAGGGCGCTGTTGGAAGCGTTTAAGCGCAGCGCATTTGGGGTTGGATGAGGCATGATTTTAGCGATTGACACGGCAACTCGTTGGGCTGGGCTGGCGTTGCACGATGGCGCGGCCGTGCTGGCCGAATCGGGTTGGAAATGCCAAAACAATCACACCATTGAACTCTCGCCGGCGGTGGCGGAGATGATGGGGAAAGCCGGTATCGCCCCGGCCGATTTAACGGCCGTCGCCGTCGCTATCGGCCCCGGTTCCTACACCGGACTGCGGGTGGGGCTGGCGCTTGCTAAAGGACTGTCCCTGGCGCACCAGACGCCGCTCATCGGCGTCTCTACGCTGGATGTGGTGACAGCCGCCTTTGGGCCGATGAGCCAGCCGTTGTTGGCGGTGGCCGAAGCGGGGCGCACCCGCGTTTGCGCTGCCTTGTATCGCTGGCAGGACGACCAGGGCTGGCGGGCAGACGCGCCGCCTGACATCTGGCATTGGCCTGATTTGCTGGCGACGTTGGCGGGGCCACTGTTGATTGCGGGAGAGGTGGGAGAGACGGCCGTCGCCCAAATACGTAAAGCTGACCCAGACCTTGTGGTAGCCAACCCCGGATTATCCGTGCGCCGCGCCGCTCTGTTGGCCGAATTGGGCTGGCAGCGGTTCCGCGCCGGGCAATTGGACGACGCCCGCACTCTGGCCCCCATCTACTTGCGCGACCCGGCCGGGAAGAAACAGTCAACAGCCAACGGTTAACAGCCAACGGAAAATAACGTGTTTTTGCCGCCTCCGCCTTTTGCCTTGCGAAAAATGACGTTAGCCGATTTGGACGGGGCGCTGGCGATTGACCGGCTCTCGTTCCCCACCCCGGCTAAACGAGCCATGTACATTCATGAATTAACGGGTAATCCGTTGGCGCATTACCAGGTTTTGGCGCGGATGGGGGGGCGGACGGACAGCATCATCGGCTATGCCGGCTATTGGGTGTTGGCGGATGAGCAGCACATCAGCGCCGTCGCCGTTCATCCTGATTGGCGGCGGCAGGGTTGGGGCGAACTGTTGCTGCTACACATGCTTTTGCAGGCGTATGAGCATCCGGTCAACCTGTCTACGCTGGAGGTGCGCCGCCGGAATCTGGCGGCTCAGTCGCTTTATGGCAAATACCGGTTTGAGGTGGCGGGCGAGCGTAAAGGATATTACAAAGACACCGGAGATGACGCCATTTTGATGACAGCCGCGCCGCTGGACGCCCCCTATTTTCAATTTTTGCAGACGCAGTGGGATGGGTTGGCCGGCCGTTTGCGGTGAGGCGTGGGGCTGTTTTCTCTGTATAACAATCAACAATCAACAGTTAACAATCAACGGTTAACGAGGAGTGCGCATGAGAGTTTTTATCACTGGCGGCGCGGGGTTCATTGGCGTCAACAGCGCCGACCATTTTTTGCAGGGAGGCCACGAGGTTGTCATTTTTGATAACTTGTCTCGTCGAGGCGGCCCGGCTAATCTGGCGTGGTTGAAAGAGCGGCATGACGGCCGTTTCACCTTCATCAAAGAGGACATCCGCGACTATGACGCCTTGTGTACCGCCATCCCCGGCGCGGACGTGGTATTGCATCTAGCCAGCCAGGTGGCCGTCACCACCTCGGTGCAAAATCCGCGTGAGGATTTTGAGATCAATGCGTTGGGAACGTTTAATGTGCTGGAAGCAGTGCGCCATCATTGCCCGGAAGCGGCCGTTTTGTACGCCTCCACCAACAAGGTGTATGGCGGCATGGAGGAGGTGGGCATCGTCGAGCAGCCGACCCGTTACGCCTACGCCGACTACCCGCACGGCATCCCGGAAAGTTACCCGCTCGATTTTCATTCCCCTTACGGCTGTTCCAAAGGCGCCGGCGACCAGTATATGCTGGATTATGCCCGCATTTATGGCTTGCGCACGTTGGTATACCGGCAGTCGTGTGTTTATGGCCGTCGTCAGTTCGGCGTCGAAGACCAGGGGTGGGTGGCCCATTTCGTCATCGCGGCCGTCATGAACCGCCCCATCAGCATTTATGGCGACGGCAAACAGGTGCGCGATTTACTCCACGTTTCCGATCTGATTCGGGCATATGAATTGGGCATTGAGAAAATGGATGAGTGGCGGGGACACGCTTTCAATGTGGGCGGCGGCCCGGCCCATACCCTTTCTGTCTGGACGGAGTTCGGCCCCCTTTTGGCAAAGTTGGCTGGGCGGGAAGTGGCGATCACGCCCGGCGACTGGCGGCCCGGCGACCAGCGCGTTTTTGTGGCCGACATCCGTCAGGCGCAAGAAAAATTGGGCTGGCGACCCCAGGTTTCTCCGGCCGATGGCATTCGGGATTTGTATGCGTGGGTGGCGGTGAATCGTGAGTTGTTTTAGCGGGGTTGTGAAGTCGTGGGTGATGGAGGTGACAACTATCGGTTGTTTTGCAGCTCGGATAATTCGCGTCTGGGCAGGTTGACATCCAGACCCCGGCTTAGGTGCGCGGTTGTTGAAATTATTGTGGAATCGTCGGCAGATGAATTACAAACGCGACTTGTTCTTCTCCGGGAGTGATGTCAATTTGGCCGTTATGTTGGGCGATGATACGTTCGTAGACGGCCGTCTTCCGTTCCGGTCCATAAAACTCGGCCAGCCGCTCTTTGTCATAAAAAGGCAGCCGCTGGCCGATGTAGATTTGGAAACCGGCAGCCGTGACTTTTGTTTCAATTGTTGGCGGGCGCTCTGCCAAAAAATAACGAATCGGCAGCGAATCCAGTAGAAAAACAAACGCTTTAGCCAGGTCTGAATTGGCGCGCAGGCGGGGGGAATGTTCGGGAACATCCGGCCAATCCAGCGCGATTTTCCGGTTCTCCTGGAAATAGACGCGGGTTTTTTTAATGAGATGGTTGAAGTGTACGGCCGTCCAATCTGAAGCTGGTTGGTCTAGCCAAATGCGTAACTGGTCGGAAGTTGCGTACCAACTGTGCGTCGCCTGGACAACGCTCTGCCTAATCATTTCCAGCAGTTTGCGCTGCTCGGCCGACAATTCCCCCATCTTGTCATCCAGCAGCAGCATCGTCCCCTGCAAAATGACGTTGAGCGGCGTCAACCCTTCGTGTCTGAGATCGCCCATCAGTTCCATAATTTCGGCGGTTTCATCGGCTTTCATGCGCTGTTTGCCCCAGTGTTCATGCTGCTCCCCCGTGTCATCCCAACCCATCAAACAAATCTGGCAGCCATAAACCAGGCTCCGGCTCCGGTTCTACCAGCGCAAAAAACTCCCGGCTCAAAATCGCTTTCATCTCTTCCGGCGGCAGGCGGCGGAACAAGTGGCCTTCGCCAAACTGGGTGCGATGGCAGTTGAAGGCGTCCCACTTGGCATCAACGGCGGCGGTTATGTCCATGATGCAGTGTACTTTGTCGTCGGGCCATCCATTTTTTAGCCGGATTTGCAGATTATCAAACCAGCTCAAATCCATTCCCCGGATTGCCATGCGCCGTTTCATCTCTGCAAAATGGCGAATGGGCAGGAGTTCATAAAACAGCCGCGCGATTTGCCACGGATGGCCCAGGCCGGGTTGGTAATCGGGGTCGGCAGCGGCGGCGACGGCCGTATGCGTGTGCCGGTTGATGGCGATGTGGTCGGGATGGCCGTAGCCGCCCCATGGTTCAAACGTCATCACCACCTGCGGCCGCAGACGGCGGATGACGGCTGCGATTTGGGCCACCGCCGCCTCGTCCGGGGCATTGATGTAAGCGCGGGGATGCTGGTTATCCGCGCTGCCCGCCATGCCGGAATCCCGATAGCCCAAAAACGTCACCTGGCGCGCGCCCAGCGTCTGCGCCGAGCAGCGCATTTCCCGTTCGCGCACCGCGCCCAACGTCTCTGGCGTGGCTAATGCAGGGTCGGCGATTTCGCCCGCTTCGCCGCGGGTGGCGCAAATCAGTTCGACGGCCGCGCCATTGGCGGCATAATACGCCAGCGTCCCGCCAGGGCCGAGGATTTCGTCGTCAGGGTGGGCAAAGCAGCCCAGAAGTCGTCGGTCACCCATGTCCGTTCCTGTTTCCTGTTTCAGATTTCACGGCCAAAATAATACCGTTTTTGGCTGGATCATGCAGGTAAACGGCGTCGTCTCGCCATTCAATGGGATAGTTGGCTGCCTGGATGTGAGCCGCTGCGGTTTTTAGGGCGTCGGCGCGCGGCAGGTGGATTTCGTACCAGAGCAGCCGCGCTTTTTCCGGCGGCGGCGCGCCCTGGCCGGCCCAGGTGTTCAGCCCCAGGTGGTGGTGGTAGCCGCCGGCCGAGACGAAACCGGCCGAATCGCCATACCCGGCGATGAATTCAAAGCCGACGATTTCGGTGTAGAACCGGATCGCTTCCGACAAATGGGCCACATGCAGATGGATGTGGCCGATGAAGGTTTCGGGGTGCAATCCGTCCCAGGCGGGGATGCCGTCCGCCAGTTCGCCCATGACGCCTTGAATGTCCAACGGCCGGGTGACGATTTGCAGGGTGTCATCGACATAACGCCACTCGTCCCGGCGGCGATCCCGGTAAATTTCGATGCCGTGCCCGTCAGGGTCGGTCAGGTATAGGGCTTCGCTGACGGCATGGTCTGACGCGCCGCCGATGTGGACGCCGCTGTCCGTCAGGTGTTGGATGGTGCGGGCCAGTTCGCGGCGGGAGGGCAGGAGCAGGGCGAAGTGGTAAAGACCGGTGTGCCCGCGCGACGGCCGTACGCCCGGCCGTTCCGTCAACAGTAACAAATCATGGCCGCCCGCGCCCAGAGCAGCGTGGTCGTCGGCTTGCCAGTTCAACGCCAGCCCGATGCCCTGTTGATAATAATCCAGGGATCGGGCCAGATCGGCCACTGTCAAATGGACTTTTCCCATTTGTGTTTGCGGGTGAATTTTGAAAGACATGGTTGACACTCCAGTTTAAGTGAATCCAATTTCTCGACATGAATGACACGAATGGCACGAAAACCCCCTGGTTTTTTTGCGTTTATGCGGCGGTGTGGGTCGTTTTGGGGTCAACGGCCGTCACTTCCGGTATCCCCTGAGCGGCGCAAGCAGACCGCTTCCCGGCCGTGCCCACGATTTTATCCGCATCATGGTTGAGGCGGCGCAGCGCCAGCAGCAGCGGCAGCGCCAACAAGGTAAAGAGGCCGCCAGCGGCATAACCGGCGGCGATGGAACGGGACTGCGCTAACGCGCCCAAACCGGATTGGCCTAAGGCGCTGCCGCCGCTGGAAAACATCGAGTTAAAAGAGACGATGGTGGCCCGCTGTTCGGAGGGGATGATTTTATGGACGACCGCCTGTTGCACCGGCCCGGTCACGCCTGCCGCGCCCATCATGATGAGGATCAGGATCACGCCCACCCAAAATGAACCGGCAAAGCCCAGACCGATGATGGCAATAGTTTGAACGGCGGCGGCCCACAACAGCAAGGTGGTGCGTTTGCCGCAAAATCGGGTGAACCATTCCACCAGCGCATTGCCGGCCATGGTGGACAGCGCGATGAGCGCCGACACTACACCGGCTATCCACACTGCATCTTCTCCCAACAGATCCAGCAAATAGGGCGGCCAGGCGTAAAAACCCCACGCCAAAAAGCCGGATTGGATGAAGGAGATGAACATGATGAGGCGGATCGGCCGTTCGCCCCAACCGTAGGTGAGGCTGTTGCGGGCCACCTGGCGTATTTCACCAGGCAGGGCGGCCAATGTGAGTTTGTGCGGCGTGTAGCCAATGTCGTGCATGACGAACAGAGCCACGATGAAGACGATGATCAGCAAAACGGCTCGTCCTACGAATGGGAGCGCCAGGTTGACATCGCCTAGAAAACCGCCGCCGATTGTGCCCAGCAGCATGGCGCCGCCGGTGACAAATGCGCCGCGGGCGAAGACTTGATCGAGATTGCCGTCGAAGCCGGTGGCATTGAGGGCGTCTACCAGCCACGCTTCGACGGCGCCGGAGTAGAAGGTGAAGCCGAGTCCTAAAATGATGGACATGAGGATGAAGAGGCTTAATCCACCGCCCACGGCTGCAATGCCCACGTAACCCAATGTGCCCAGCGACAGCACGGCCGTACTCAACAAAAACGAGGCCCGCCGCCCCCTGGTATCCGCCAAAACGCCGGTGGGAATCTCGAACAAAAACATACCGGCGGAGAAAGCGGCATTGGCGATGAAAACGCCCATGATGTCCAGCCCGGCATCAAGCAAAAACAGGGTGTTGACGCCCCAAATCAAGGAAGCGGACAGAGTGTAGACGCCGGCGATGATCAGGTAGTTGCGAATGACGGTTTGGGATGTCACGGCCGCGCGTCCAGCCCTTGAATGAGGCTGTGGAAAATGCTGTTCATCGGTACAGGATAGCAGAACGGCCGTCTATGGGGAACGGCCGTTCATCAAACGTTATGCTACTCTAACGATCAGCCTTATGCTTGCTTGATGATTTCCACCTCAATCTCAATGTTGATTTTATCGCCAACCAGGATACCGCCTGTTTCCAAAGCCTGGTTCCAGTTCAGCCCCCACTCCTGACGATCAATCGAAGTCGAGGCGGAAAAACCGGCGCTGGTCGCTCCCCAGGGGCTTTTTGCCTGACCGGCGTATTCCACATCTAAAGCCACCTCTTTGGTCACGCCGCGAACGGTCAGATCGCCGATTAACTTGCCGCTGTTACCGCCATTTTGTTCCACCCGTTTGCTCTTATATGTGATGACCGGGTAATTAGGCGCATCCAAAAAATCGGGGGAACGTAAATGGTCCTCTCGCTGCTGTTCGCGGGTGTTGATGCTGGCGGCCTCCATTTCCACATCAACACGGCTGGCCGCCGGGTTTTCTTCGTCAAAATCAATCACGCCATTAAACTTATCAAAACGGCCGCGCACCTTGGAAATCATCATGTGCCGCACCCAAAATGAAACTCGTGAATGTGCCGGGTCAATTTGCCAACTCATCTGTTATAATCTCCTTGTTGTCGTTAACAAAATACAAAATGGACTAAAATCCGCTTATTGAATAAAATAGCAGCGGACTTAAAGTCCGCTTGTCAATAATTTAATATTAAACTAATGTTTGAGTGTGGGTATGGATGATTTAATCCCGCTGGGAACCGTAACGGATTCAGAAAACAAGCCCAAAGCCGAGAGACGCGACGCGGCGGCCAATCGTCAATTGATATTGGAAACGGCCGACAAACTATTTGCCTTGCGCGGGGTGGCTGACGTCAACATGGCCGACATCGCCGAAGCGGCCGGGGTGGGCAAAGGCACGCTCTACCGCCGCTTTGCTAACAAATCAGCGTTGTGTCTGGCGCTAATGGACACGCAGATGAAAGAGTTCCAGGAGAGCATTTTGGGCCGGATGCGGCAGATGGCGGCGCAAGGTACGCCCAAATTGGAACAACTGGATCAATTTCTGGACGCTCTGGTTTATTTTGTGGATCGACATTTACCGCTGTTGTGTGAAGTGCAGCGAGGCGGGCTGCTGGATGGCATGAGCGAAGGGGATTTGCAACGGCCGCATTTCTGGCAGCACATGACGATCAGCGGCTTGCTCCAGGCGGCGATGGATAATGGCGAACTGCCGGATGACCTGGACGTGCCCTACCTCGCCGACGCTTTGCTGGCGACGTTGAACACCAGCATCGTTCGTTTTCAGCGGGAAGCGCGCCACTTTTCGTTGGCGCGGATCAGCGCCGGACTGCGGCGGCTGGCAGCGACGTTGCAATGGGAAAAGAACTAAACATCTCCTTTTCCCCGCCATTTTCACGGCATCGAAATCAATCTCCGCTATAATCTGCCGCTATGAACAACCGTATCGGATTACAAACTTGGCAATGGATACGGCCGTCACTCTTGCTTCTCATCCTCGTCCCCCTCACCCTCCTCCTCACCAAAGTCGATCCCCACACGGCCGCCGCCGCTCCCGATAACAGCGGCGCGCCCATCTACGGCGTCAACTTCATCACCGCCGCTGAAAGCCCGGCTGATGAGCAGCAGTATCAAAACGGCCTATCCACCGGCGCCGGCTGGAACCGCTGGCCCCTCTATTGGTTCAATATAGAAACCAGCCAGGGTGTGTTTGATTGGGCTGCGCAGGATACGGCCGTCATCGCCGACATCGCTCACGGTCTGCAAACGAACGCCATCTTACTGGGCACGCCCTCCTTCTACACCACCAGTTTTGCCGGGAAAAACGAGCCGTCTGTCAGCAAAGGCGGCTTTGTCATGCAGCGGCAGCAGGCGGCGACGCCGGCGGGTCTGTATGATCCCATTTTCACCGATGGTACGGATATTCCCGGCCCCGGCAAGCAAATCAATGACAATAACAAATGGGCGCGGTTCGTGGAGACGGCCGTCAACCGGTACCGACCGGGCGGAGCGTTGGCGCAACAGCAGGGCTGGCCCGGCGGCGTCGGCGTCACCCATTGGGAAGTGTGGAACGAACCCGACCTGAACATTTTCTGGGACAGCAGCCTGGCCGACTACGCCCGCCTGCTCAAAGTGGGCTACATCGTCATCAAACAGCGTGATCCTGACGCCACCGTCCTCTTTGCCGGGCTGGCCAACAATATGGTCGATCCAAGCAAGTTTACCTATTATGACGATGTGCTTAACATTTATGACCAGGACGGTCTGGCTGCCAGCAACAATTACTTCCACGACATCCTGGCCACGCACAACTACTCCTGCTCCTGGCGCTCTTGGTATCATGTTTACCGCGCTGGGCAGACGATGGCGGTACACGGCCTGGACAAACCTATCTGGCTGAACGAAAACGGCGTGCCGGCCTGGGACGATTACCCTGGCCCGGTGTGGGATGCCACCAGCGGCTTCCGCGCTTCGATGGCGGAACAGGCCAGCTTCGTCATCCAGAGCGCGTTGTACGCCACTTTTGCCGGGGCCGACGCCGTTTTTCAGTTCCAACTGTACGATGGCTGTGGCAATCAGCCTGCTTACACCGATTTCCCGCCGCACAATGGGGAGTTGTGTGACGCCAATGGCATGTTGATATCTGACCCTACCAAGCCGTGTGCCGGGGACGCCAATGGGCTGTTCCGCAATCCCACCGACGCCACTTGTTTTACGCAGCACCCGCAGCCGGAATCGGCACGGCCGTCGCTCGCCGCCTATCAAACCCTCGCCGCCTACTTCCAAAACGCGACCCCCATCTGGCGTTCCCGGCCGGGCAGCGGCAACCTGTATGACGGCCCGCAGGAGATCATCGCCTTTTTTCGAGGCGATACCGGCCAGCGGGTGGTGGGGTTGTGGATGCGGACGGGGGAGACGCAAACGGCCGTCATCAACGCCACCCACAGCAGCGGTTCAGCTATCCTCGTCTCGGCGGACGGAACGACGCAAAACTTGACGGCCGTCAACAACCAGTTCAACATCTCACTCCCCGCCGCTACCAACCAGAACGCCACTTGCAACCCTGATTCTTCCCCCTATGCCATCGGCGGACGGCCGTACTTGCTCATCGAAACGGACGATATGGCTCCTGAAGTTTCCATCACCAGCGATATAACCAACACCTGGGATATTGACGTGGCCTGGAGCAGCCGGGACATGGGCAGCGCGGTGCAGCAGGTGGATGTGAGTGTGGCGATTGACGGCGGCCCGCCCCAGCCCTGGTTGACGGATACGAATTTGACGACGGCCGTGTACAATGGCGCATCTGGTCATATTTATCAGTTCACCATCACCGCCAGCGACGGCGCGGGGAATACGGCCGTCGCCAGCGATACGGCCGTCACTGTCACATTGAACCCGGAGGCGTTCTTACCATTTGTGACGAAATAAGCGAAGACAGAGGGCGGAACGTTATTCTGCGCTTTTTAGCGTGGGGGATATACGGCCGTTCCGCTTCCCAATCCCCCTTATTTCGCCTACAATTTGCTGGAAGTACGTTAACAAACGCGGGGGGCACGGCCGTCAATCCAAAATCCAAAATCACCAATCCAAAATGAGGCGCCCCAGCAGCAGACTCCGCCAACAAAGTTCTATTATGTTGTATACTGTAAACATGAGCCATTCACCCGTTCGCTGCCGCTGGCAGACGTACTGGGGAGCGCTGTTACTCACATACTAGCTGCAACGATTCCACATCATTCTCATCAGGCAAACGGTCGTTTCCCAACTGTTATGGCAGCGAACCTTGCTGGTTGGCGAGGGCTGACGCGCCATCGCCGCCAAAGGAGATATGATGACCGCATTAGCAGAAATGAACAGGTTAGGTCACGCTCCCTGGCTCCGTTATTTGCGTCGCAGCTTCATCGAGGCGGGGAAGCTCAGCGAGATGATTGAGGAAGGCGTTCGGGGTGTGGGTGTAGATATAGCCGTTATCTCCCAATCCATTACCTGGAGCGCCGACTACGACCGGGTATTGACCCAGTTGCAATCTGAAGGCGTTCCCTTCGACCAAATTCCCCACGCTTTATTGATTGACGACGTGCAGCGCGCCGCCTACGTACTAACCGGCGTGTACGACGACAGCGACAGGCTGGATGGATACGTCTCTCTTCCATTAGCGCCATCCCTGGCGCATGATATGGTGGGAACCATCGCCACCGCGCGTCATTTGTTGGCCGACATTAACTGCCCCAATGTGATGGTAGAAATTCCAGCCACATCGACCGGGATTGCGGCCATCGAAGCGCTGACCGCCGACGGCACTTGCGTCAATGCCACGCTGATTTTTTCGCTGGATACCTACGAACAAGTCGCCGAAGCGTATTTGGCCGGTTTGGCAGAATATATTCGCAGTCACAGCGTTTGGCGGCGCTGGCCCACATCGGTTGCCACCATCTCGGTGGGAGAGATGGATAGGATCGTAGATGCGCTGTTGGCGGAAAATGGGCGCAGTGATTTGCAAGGTGGGGCGGGTTTGGCCGTGGCTGGTTTGATTTACGGCCGTTGCCAACAAATCATGCATACTCCCCGCTGGCAGCCCATGAAGAAAAAAGGAGCGCATCCGCAACGGCCGTTGTGGACCCATCTCACGCCTCATGATTTCCGCTATCCAGACACCTATTACGCCAACGCCCTCATCGGCCCTAACACCGCGAGCAGCCTGACGCCCGCTATGCTCAACGCCTTCCGCGATCATGGTCTGGTCGCCAGCACGTTATCCCGCTCCAATGACGAAGCCAGCGCCCATCTAAATGCATTGGCCGCCGTTGGAATTGACCTGGAAATGGTCGCCCAGCAGTTGCAAGCCGAGGCGTTAGATCGCCTGACCCATGAATTTAGCGAACTGCGAAACAGCGTGCGCCAGAAACGGGAACAGCTTGAAGACCAGTGGCAGCGATTGGAAATTCAACCCGGTTTTCATGAAACGGCCGTTAACCAAACCATGACCCGCCTCTGTGACCAGCAAGTGATGTGCCGCATCTGGAATCACGACCCCGCCATCTGGCCAGCGGAAGTGGACGAAATCAAGAACCAACTTGGCTGGCTGCACGTTGTGCCCGCGATGCAAAGGCAAATCGGCCGTTTACAAACGCTACTTTACTCCCTGTTGGCCGACGATTACCATCAAGCCGTGTTGATTGGCATGAGCGGTTTTGGCCTCACGCCGCAATTGTTCGGTCATACGTTTGATCAGGCCGCTTTGCCGCCTAAGCCCGGTTTGCCGCCGCGCCCCCATCTGCAATTGAATGTTTTGAACGATGCCGATCCGGCGACCGTGCCGGCGCAAACGGCGCGGCTTGACCTGGCACGCACGCTGTTCGTTGTTTCCAGCAAAAGCGGCCGTTCTGCCGTGACAATGGCTACCCTCCATGACATTTACGAGCAAGCAGCGGCAACGCTGGGCGCTGAGGAGGCCGGTCGTCATTTCATCGCCATCACCGATCCCGGCAGCCCGCTGGCAGCAATGGCCCGTCAACGCCATTTCCGCGAGATTTTCTACAACGATCCTCACATGGATGGTTGTTACACGGCGCTCTCCTTCATCGGGCTGGTTCCGGCGGCGTTGACCGGGGTCAATCTGGAACTACTGTTAGAACGGGCGCAGGGGATGACGTGCAACGCGCATGGCTGCAACCGTCCGTTGCAAGGCGATAATGCGGCGGCGCAGTTAGGGGCGGCTCTGGGCGCGCTCATCCAAATGGGACACAGTCGGCCAATTTTTATTGCCAGTTCAGCGCTAGATGGCTTTGCTTACTGGGTCGGGCATTTGACGACGAGTTTGGGTGTGGCTCCGTTGGTGGGCGAACCCGTCAACGCGCCGTCGGCATATGGCGACGACCGCTTTTTTGTTTATTTGCGGTTGGATGGGGATGATACGTATGACAGTACCGTCGAATCCCTTATCGCCGCCGATTACCCGGTCATCACTTTACATTGGCAAGATTTGGATGATTTGGGCGGGCAGTTTTTCTTGTGGCAGATGGCAACGGCCGTTGCCGCCCACTGCCTGCAAATCCAACCCTTTCAATTTGATGGCATCGCTCGTTATCGGACGGCCGTGTGAAGTCAGACGAGATTGGTTCAATCTCAAAGATTGAACCAATCGCTGGCGCAGGTTAATCTGGCGCAAAAACGGCGCAATCGCGGGCAGGCTATGAGTATGATCGGTTGCTGGCGCGCCTCTCGACTTCGTTGCGGTGCGATCTTCTCTTCGGCGGCATCCAACGGCTGTGGCCGGCGTCCTCACCGTGCCACTCGCTGCTAAACAAGGTGTTTTAGGAAAGAAACGGCCGTCCTGGTTGGAAACAATCACTTTGCATTGCTTATTGTGCGGTTGGGCAACGGCCGTACCGAATTGTGAATGGACGGCCGTCAGGTTAATCGGGATTGAATGATGATGGCTGGACCAAGAGCGGCACGGAAGGGACGCTGGACGCAGTGCGTGAGAACAAGCTGCTGCGCCAAGGTCAAAGGTTAATCGCTTTTCTGAACCGATGTGACTAACGAGATCCTCACACAAGTAGTATCGGGTCACATTATCACAAACTGAAACTTTGTGAACTAAAGTGTTGGCAGAGCAGGTGCAGCGCCGGTCGCCAGCATACGAAGCCGGTCCAGAATCGCTCGCCGGGCGCGGTCTGGCGCTGTGGGGTCATCATACAGGTGTAAGGCCCAATTGGCCCCTACTTTCAATGCGTAGAGTTCAAAAGTGATCTGGTCTGGTTCAATGTCGGTTTTGATTTCGCCAGATGCCTGGGATTGACGAATGGCTTCTTCCAGATAAGCCAACCATTCTCGATTGTTGGCCGCGATGACATCCCGAATCGGACCAGGGCGGCTGTCAAATTCGAAAGAGGCCGCCACGAAAAAACAGCCTCCCGTAAATACCCTGCGCTCCAGGTAGGAGAGCCATGAATCACAGAGCGCCCAAAGACGGGCTAGCCCGCTGTCAACCTGCCGGACGGATTTGACAACTTCGTTGATAAAAATGCGGCGCGCCGCCTCAATGGTGTCCAGTTGCAGGCGCTCTTTGGAGCCAAAGTGACCAAACAAGCCGCTCTTACTCATTTTTAATTCGGCCGCCAACCGGCCAATTGTTAATCCCGCTAATCCTTCAACCGAAGCAATATTTACGGCCGTCTGAAAAATTAGTTCCTGGGTGCGTTTCCCCTTTGCCGTTCGTCGCTGCCTTGTTGCCGTCGCCATCTCGCTTCGACCTCCATCAGTGGCCCGTAAGCCCAAATCCGTATCGCGTTGCTGTATCAACCAGGTTGGTTTGTTTACCAGTAGACGCGCCGTGAGCGGGCGCATCGAAGGCAATCACCCGAAACCCCTGGCTCTGGAACGGCCGGACAAAGTCCCGCAACGAACTGGCATCTGATCCCCAACCATGCACGAATAAAATGGTGGCGCCATTCGCTTCCCAAACATATGCAGCCAACGTGCGGCTACCGTGTTCGACAAGGACACGTTCAACCTGTGCCAGGACACGTCTGGCTTGCGGGGTTAGAGAACAGCGTTTTGGCGTCAAAAACAAATTGGTTGCTGTCCGTCCAGCGATCTTGGGGGAAATCAATGTTAAAAAGCGGAACCCGGTGCGGCAGGGTTTTCCCTTCGGGGCTGGACCGTGCCCCTTTCAGAATTGGACAGAAACGGCCGCCCTACCTTGCGACGGCCGTTTCTGTTGTGAGGGGACGGCCGTCAATCCCAAAACCCCAATCCAAAACGGGGCGCTTTTGTGGGGGACGGCCGTTGCCAGCAGCATCACCATCACTGTTACAGTAAACCTTGAAGCGTACTTACCGTTATCGTAAAATGACGGAAAAAGAAAAACGAAATACCGGTCTCCTGCCCCCCTTCATTTTGCGGTTTCCGTTGTAATTCTGGAGTTTTTGATGGAACCTATCTTGCGTGACTTTCCCTACCAGTTTGAAACAGAACGGCTGACCATTCGCGGCCCGCTGCCCGGCGACGGCCGTCGCATCCGCGAAGCTGCCCTCGAATCCCAGGCGGAACTCAAGCCCTGGATGCCCTGGGCGGTCAACATTGACAGCGAAGAGGGGTACGAAAAGCGGGTGCGGGAAGGACAGTTGAAATTTCTGGCGCGGGAAGATTTGTGGTTGATGCTGCTGCTCAAAGGCAGCGACACCATCATCGGCGGCTCTGGTTTGCACCGGATTGATTGGTCGGTGCCCAAGTTTGAGATTGGGTATTGGGTGCGGACGAGTTACGGCCGTCAGGGATACGTCACCGAAGCCGTCACCGGGATCGCCGAGTTTGCTTTCGATACCCTGGGCGCTAAACGGGTAGAAGTTCGATGTGACGCCAAAAATGTACGCAGTGCGGCCGTCGCCCAACGTCTGGGATTCACCCTGGAAGGAACCCTTCATCATGACGACCGCCACCACCTCACCAACGCACTCCGTGACACCCTTATATTCGCCAAAATACGGGGCGATGACGACAAAAAGAGATAAATTCATCTTCATCCCTCGTCCTTCATCCCTCATCCTTCAAAATTAGATTGACCAATTCGCTGGCCTCGTTATAATCACCCCGCTTACCAATTTTTTATCATAAACAAACGTAACGCCTGAGTTTTCCCCAAGCGTTACGTTTTTCATTTTTCGAGGAGATTATGGACAACCGAGATTATGTGTGGCTGGCGATCATTCTCTTGATCGTGGCGGCGGCCGTTTGGGTGGTGCGAAGCCCCGCCTATCCCATTCGGCAGGGGCTGGATTTGCAGGGCGGCTTGCAAGTGCTGCTGGAAGCCGATGTCCCCGCCGATCAGGAAGTGACCGACAACGCCATGGACACAGCCCGTCAAATCATTGATCAGCGCGTCAATGGCCTGGGCGTAGCCGAGCCGTTGGTGCAGCGTGAAGGGAAACGCCGCATTCTGGTGGAACTGCCCGGCATTGACAACCCGGAGAAAGCGGTGTCGCTCATCCAGGAAACCGCCTTGCTGGAGTTTGTGGACACCGGCAGTCAGTCCCTCCCGGAGGGAACCTGCATCCGCACCACGATGGCCGATGGCCCCTCCCGCTGCGAACTGCTGCCCGGCGTTCCCCTCACCGTCACCGAACAATCCCCCGCGCCCACTTTTGAAACTGTGTTCACCGGCGCTGATTTACGTACCGCCCAATCCCGCTCCTCCCAATTTGGCGATGTATACGTCAGTTTCGAGATGCAAACAGACGCCGCCGACCGATTCGCCCAATACACCCGCGATCATCAAGGGGAATTCTTGACGATTGTGTTGGACAAGCAGGTGATTTCCAGCCCGCGCATACAAAGCGCTATTGAAGGGGGACAGGGCAGTATTTCCGGTCAGTTTGACCTGGAAGAAGCGCGGCAACTGGCGCTCAAACTCCGTTTCGGCAGTTTGCCCGTGCCTTTGCGTATCGAAAGCACCCGGCAGATTGGAGCCACGCTGGGCGAGGTCTCCATCCAATCCAGCATCCGCGCCGGGGCCATTGGGCTGGCGATTGTATTGTTGTTTATGCTGGTTTATTATCGCCTGCCCGGTTTTCTGGCCGATTTGGCTTTGCTGGTCTACGCCTTGCTCAATTTGGCGGTGTTCATGCTCATTCCCATCACCCTGACGCTGCCCGCCATCACCGGCTTTTTGATTTCGGCGGGGATGGCGGTGGACGCCAATATCCTGGTGTTTGAGCGGATGAAGGAGGAGCTGCGCAAAGGGGCCACGCTGCGCGAGGCGATCCTGGTCGGCTTTAGCCGGGCGTGGACTTCGATTCGAGATTCCAATGTGGCCACGTTGGTGATTTGCTTCATCTTGTGGATTTTCGGCCGTAATTTTGGGGCGAGTACGGTGCAGGGATTTGCCTACACGTTGGCGATTGGGGTGTTTATCAGCATGTTGACGGCCGTCTTCGCCACCCGGACGTTTGTGCGCGTTGTCATGGGGCGGATGGTTGATTGGCTTTCCGATAAAAAATGGCTGTTGGGAGTATGAGATGTTCAATTTAGTGCAAGGTAGACGAAACTATTTCATTTTCTCCGGCTTCCTGATTTTCCTGGGTATTGCCGCCATGCTTTACTCGCTGGCGACCACGGGCGCGCCGTTTCAGATGGGCGTGGATTTTCGCGGCGGCTCCCGCTTTGAACTGCAATTTTCTGAACCGGTGACGGAACCGGAGATTGAGGCGGTGTTCGCTGAAACGGGCGTCACCCACCCCACCGTGATCGCTTTGCGGGCGGAGGGGATGACGAATGCGTGGCAGGTGCGCACCGAGTTTGTGACGCCGGAAGAGGCGCAAGCCATCGAGAACCGGCTGGCGGCGGAAGTAGCGCCCTTGCTGCCGAATACCACGCAGGTGCAAAGCGTCAGTTCATCGGTGGGCGACGAGGTGACGAAGGCGGCGTTTATCGCCATTGTGGTGGCGGCGGTGGTGGTGCTGGTGTACATCATGTATGTGTTCCGGCAAGTGCCTAATTCATTCCGCTATGGGGCCAGCGCGGTGGCGGCGATGCTCCACGATTTGTTCATCATTTTTGGTTTTGCCGCCATCACCGGGGTGGTTTTGGGATGGGAAGTGGATGCGCTGTTTTTGACGGCCGTCCTCACCGTGGCCGGCTTCTCGTTGCAGGATACCATCGTGGTATTTGATCGCATTCGGGAAAACATCGGCAAACGGCCGTTGGAAAAGTTCGAAATCATCGTCAACCGCTCTATCCTGGAGACGATCCATCGTTCGCTGGCGACCCAGCTCAACGCCATGTTCGTCATGGTGGCGATTTTGCTCTTTGGCGGCGTGTCCATCAGACCCTTCATCGCCGTTTTGTTTGTGGGGATGCTCAGCGGCACCTACTCTTCGATTTTTACGGCCGTGCCTCTCCTGGTGTCCTGGGAAAAAGGAGAAATCCCCTTCGTTAACAGCTAGAGCCGGGAGCGAGAGCTAGAGTTCGCTCTCTTCCTCTCGCTCTCGCTCTATCCTCTAGCTCGTTCTTGGCATTTGTGCTACAAACGCGCCATGCGACAAGTTTGGCTGTTCTTTTTGCTGATTGTCTTAGCGGCAGGGTGTACCGGTGTCACGCCGACGGCCGCGCCGTCCGTTCCCAGTCCATCGCCATCCGCCATACCCTTACCCACTCGAACCGCCCCCCCGCCCCCTGCGCGGGCTACCCTGGTATCCACTTTTACCCCAGTCCCCACCCAAATCCCCATCATTCTGCCCACGCCGCTGCCGCCACCGCCGCCGGATGCCACCAACACCCCCATCCCCTTCGATAAGCTGCTGGTAGATGTCCACCTCACCGTTCCTGGGCTGGGGTTGGATCGCCGATTGTCCGGGGATGTGGCCGGGCATATCCGGATTGAAGATGGCGCGAGCGGTGCGGAGGCGCAGTACAACAACCAGAGCAACGTGCTGCTGGAACTGCGGCTGGGGCTGGCTGATCTGTCATTGGCGCCGGTTCCGGACGGGTGTGATTTTTGCGTCCAGCTGAGCTATGAATTGGGCTTGACGGAAGAGAGCGGTTCGGGTTGGCTGCAAGATGAAGCGCTGCTGGCCAGTTTAGAGAATTATCTCGCCGTCGCCATTGGCCCCCATTTCCCGCCGGACACGTTGGCAGGATTGCGGCGCAGCGCCTCTCCTTTTGCCCCGGCGCACACGATTGCGGTGACGGGCGACGGCCGTTTCTGGAGCTGGTTAGCCACGTCAAACCAAATTAATGAACCGGTGGTGACAGCCGTCACCCAACCGCTGTTGGCCCAGTTAATCAGCTTGTCCATTGACAGCTTTAGCAACAACTATTCGGTCAGTTGCCGCGGCGCGCCGGTGGAGACATTGACCATCAACCAGGCGGGACAGGCGAAAACGGTCAGCATCGTTTGCCCTGAATTCAGCCTGCCCTCCACGCTGCAACCGCTGTATTTGCAAATGGATGCGCTGACGAAACCGCTGCTGGCGGATGTGGCTCTTCCGCGCCCCATAGCGGCCTTTCCGCTGACCGCCGTCCTTGATTATCGCCGCTTTGACGGGGCCAGATTGACCCTGCACCAGGATGGCACGGCCGTCGTTATCAGCGGCGCGCAGACGATCACGAACGCCATTTCGATTGATCAGTTGCATGGATTGACGGCCGTGTTGTGGGATAGCGGCATCATCGAGCCGGGATTGACCAGCTTTGGCAGTTTGGTGACGACGACGGTTTCCTCGATGGCCTTGCGCGGGCCGGGCGGCGTATATGACGGCCAATGGCCGCCCACGAGTGATTTTACCGGACTGGCGGAGTTGGATACCCTGCTGGACTCATTTTTAGCAGCGTTGCCGCTGCTGGAAGATTAGGCGCTTACGCGCCAACAGCGACAAAAAATTGTCGATAAGTGAGAAACAATGAATAGTGAATAATTAATAATGAATTGTGAAGTGAGGACTTATTCACAACTCACAATGCATAATTCATTATTCTTTTTCCAGAGAAGTCTGGAAATAGACAAAAGTTGTTTTATGCAAGCGATACACCTGCAAAACGGCCGTCTCTCCTATCAAGCTGATTATCCCCAACCGGACCCCGGCCCCGGCGAAGCACTGATCAACGTACGGCTGGCAGGCATTTGTGCCACCGACCTGGAAATCGTCAAAGGGTATGCCGGATTCTCTGGTGTGCTGGGACATGAGTTTGTGGGGGAAGTGACGGCCGTTCACGACACAGACGATGCGAATTGGATGGGTAAGCGGGTGGCCGGCTCCATCAATCTGGGCTGCGGCAGTTGCCCCGTCTGCCTGGCGGCCGGCCCGGAGCATTGCCCTGAGCGGACGGTGCTGGGCATCATCAACAAAGATGGCGCCTTTGCCGATTACCTGACGCTGCCCGTCGCCAATTTGCACGCTGTGCCGGATGAGGCGGCGGATGAGACGGCTGTCTTCACCGAGCCGTTAGCCGCCGCCCTGAAAATTCGGGAACAGGTGAAAATTCGGCCAAACCAGCCCATTGCTGTGGTGGGACCGGGGCGGTTGGGGCTGCTGGTGGGGCAGGTGTTGGCGTTGGCGGGCACGGCCGTCACTATGCTGGGCCGCCGCCGGGAATCGCTGGCTTTGCCGGCCCAACTGGGATTGGCTGCCGGGCTGGTGGATGAATTTCCCGACAATGCTTTTGATTTTGTGGTGGAAGCCACCGGCAACGAGGCTGGTTTTGCCCAATCGCTGCGCCTGGTACGGCCGCAGGGAACGCTCATCCTCAAAAGCACCTTTCAGGGCCAGGCGACGCTAGATTTGACCAAACTGGTTGTGGCTGAAATCAATGTGGTTGGCTCTCGCTGCGGCCCGTTTGCTCCGGCGCTGCGGCTGCTGGCGGATGGGGCGGTGGCGGTACGGCCGTTCATCGAAGCCGAATACCCTCTGAGCGACGGCGCTGCCGCTTTGGCCCATGCCGCTCGGCCCGGTGTACGCAAAGTACTCTTGCGGCCTTAATCCCTTTATGATGAAGGTTTTGAAGCGATTACATTGGAGCTTTTGGCCGCTGGCGGTGAAGCTGGCGGTCATGTTGACGATGGCGATTGTGGTCACGGCCGTCAGTATCACCCTGCTTTTGGTGCGCCGGGAACAACAAACTTTCCGCGCCGAATTGGAGCAGCAAGCTGACTTGCTGTTGGATGCGCTCACGGCCGCCGCCGCCGACTCGCTTCATTTTCTCGACCTGGATGTGTTGGCCGACATCATGGAATCGTTGGGGCAAGACCAGTTGATTCTGGTTTCGGGCCGCTTTTATGACGCCAACGGCCGTGTCGTGGCCGACGCCTTCGACGAGGACATCACCCTCTCCGTAGAGCCTGATCCTTTTGGGTTGGAACTGCTGGAAGGCGATGGCGCCGTGTACCAATGGTTCCCCGATGAGCTGATGGCGGGCCGGGTCGTTCTCATTGGCCGCCAACGGATAGGCGCTATCAGCATTGGCCTGCCCACTGCCCCGTTGCAAGCTAAAATTGATGCGGTGCAGCGAGAGGGGATGATAGTAGCTTTGACGACGGCCGTCATCGGCGCCCTCATCGCCATTCTATTTGGCCGCACCGTCACCTTCCCAGCCCAGCGGTTGATGGCCAAGTCGGATCGGATTGCCGCCGGTGATTTGGCGCATCCAATTTCCGTCCAGCGCAACGATGAGTTGATGGCCCTGGGCAGCGCCATGGAGCATATGCGCGCCGAAATGCAGGTTTTGACCGCCGATCTGGAAAACCAGGTGGCTGAGCGCACCCAGGCATTGCAAGAAAGCGAGTCCCGCTTTCGTCTGCTCATCTCCTCTATCAGCGATTATATTTACGTGGTCAATTGAGATAGCGCCGGCCGTTGGACGACCGGTTATCTCTCGCCCAACATCACCCTCGTCACCGGGTATCCCCACGCAGAATTTTTGAATGACCATCGTTTCTGGCGCTCTCGCGTACACCCTGACGACGATGAAGTCGTCGCCCGGCAGAGCCGGGCGTTTGCCCAGGGGGAAAACAGCGTATCCGAGTTTCGTTTTTTCCATGCCGATGGCCGTACCGTCTGGCTGCGCGACAGCGGCCGGGTGGAAAATGACCCCGAAACCGGCGAAACCACCGTCTACGGCGTGGTCAGTGACATCACCGAGCGCAAACTGGCCGAACAGCAGTTGGCCGATCAGAAACGGCTCTTTGAAAACCTGCTGGTGGTGGCTCAGGCCACTACCGGCCACGCCACCCTTGAGGAGACGTTGAACAGCATCCTGGACGTATCCATCATGCTTACCGATGCCGAGGATGACGGCCGTTCCAGCCTCTTCCTTTGTGATGAGTCTGGCGTCATTGGCGCGGCAATTTTGGCGCGCGGTCGTCATCTACACAAAAAATCGGGCGCCAAAATTCAAAAAATGATGGACAGTGGATTATCGGGCTGGGCAGCGCAGCATCGGCAAGCTGCATTACTCGAGGATACTTCCCAGGATGATCGTTGGTTGGCTTTGGAGATTGACGCGCATACGGCCCAATCTGCTTTGGCTGTGCCCATCATGTTTGGCGGCAGATTGTTGGCTGTGCTGACGTTGACTCACCCTCGGCGCGGCCATTTCACCCCCGCCCATGCCTATTTGCTGGAAGCGGCTACCGGCCAGATTTCGCTGGCTTTGCGCAATGCCCAGATGCATGACCAGCAGAAGATTTTGGTCAATCGGCAGCGAACGCTGTACCAGACCTTGCGCGCGGTGGGCAGCCATCTGACGCAGGAGGGGGTGTCCCAGGCGGCCGTGACCACTGTGGCTGAATTAACCTCGTGGACGGCCGTCGCCATTTTGCTGCCTGACGAAGATATGACCGCTCTCCAGGTGGCGGCGGCTACGGAAACCGCGCCGTTCGTCCGGGGCGAAACGGCGCCGTTAACCGGGGCGTTGGTCGGTCAGGCTTTCGGTTTGGCGGAAACGCTTTATCAATCAGACCAGAATGGGGGGGACGGCCGTTTGGCCGCACCCCTGCGTCATGGCGAAAACAAATTAGGCAATACCGCAAAAATCACCCGGACGGTTTGCCAGATGGCAATTGAAACCATCGTTCTTTCAACTTTTGAAGTTGTTTCCGGGACAACTTGACTGACCGGGTGTGTAATCGAAAACGGTCTCGATGAGAGCGGACACGTGCCCGCTCCTTTTTATACTCGTCATAATCAACAGTCGCAATGGCTGCCGTTGTTTCAGTTAGTGACCCGGGACGGGGTATTAACTCCCAAGCGCCTGAGCGCTGGATAAGTCGTCGGGCGCCTCCTTTTTGACCTGTCGTACGCAACAACTGCTGATTGAGACCGCGAAATTCGCTTTCCCGGTCATTATTGGTGCGTGGTAAATCGGGGATGTCATAGGTATGAAACAGTCCCGGCTGGTAATTGTGGGTGGTTTTTTCTATCTGTTTGACAAACTCCGTCAAAATATCATTGCCTTGACTTTGCTGCTTCATAAGGCGCAAATGGGCCAGGAGTTCTGCCTCGACTTGCTTTCCGCTACGGACCGGTTTGCCTTCCGAGTCTCAGTAGATCAAGATTTTCGCCACGAATGCCACGAATTACACGAAAAACACGTTCTTAATTCGTGAAATTTGTGCAATTCGTGGCAGATTTTGGATCTACTGAGTCTAGCAAATCGGAAATCTGGCGCAACCAATCAGCCCCCTGCCGCGCCTGGAGATACGCTTCCTCATGGACTGCCAAGGAGCGTGCGAGCCCGTGACGCAACTGTGTCAAGGAAGAACTCGGCGCATGAGCCAGCATCTCGCCCAGGCAATCGGATATTTCAC
>JAJRVV010000046.1 GCA_024277135.1 Chloroflexota bacterium
GACCGCCCCTATTGATGAACGAGACCACGTATCCTTTTTGGGAGATGAATTGATGAGTAGATTCAAGCAAACGGCTATTTTGGTGATGTTTGTGACGGCGCTGCTGGCGGTTGGATTGGTTTTTGCCAACACAAATGGCGGCTATGATTTGTTGTGGTGGACGGCCGACGGCGGCGGCGGCGCAGCCAGCGGCGGCAGTTACGTCCTGGACGGCGCCATCGGGCAGGCGGACGCCGGGGCGATGCAGGGGGGCGTCTTTGCGCTGTCCGGCGGCTTTTGGAGCGGCGCACAACACAGTAACACTGTTTTCCTGCCGCTTGTTTTGCGGTGAAAGTACTCACATGGCTCAACTTTATTGTGGCGGCAAATGGCGGCAATCTCCAAAGGTTGCAGCCGCTAGTTTACGGGTACAGGGTTGAACAGGTTGACGCCAATAATAGTTTCAACCCATCTGGATGGCCTGGCGGGGAATTGTCATAAGCGAATCCTACCGGAGGCTTGCGGACCTCCGGCAGGATAAAGAAGGGAACAGCGATGGATGTTTTGAATCTGCTTCAGGTGCAGCCACCTGGCGGAACGTCGTTCCAAACTGAATTCAAGACAGTCATTTCGCTCGCGCAGTTAGCTGCGTTTCAGCCTGGCGTGCAGTTGCAAATAAAGTACGATCCGGCCGAACCCAGCCATGTAGCGATCCTGGGCATCCGGCCGGACGGTACAGCTGTACTACGACCGGGACGCTGGTGAAAAAAGACGAGCCTTCTAACGGGTAGAGACCTGTTTCTTGCTTTTCTTTTTGGCTGCTACCAACTTTCTGTTAGGTGGCACAACTTCCCAGAACGACTGCCGTTGCGTTTCATCCAGTCCGGCGGCGCGTTCCTGTAAGAAATCCATTCCCTTGTCCAGAACGGCCGTCGCCCTTGCATCACCCGCCGCCAGCAAAACCTCATAACAGGCCAGATATACGAGCGCCGGTATTTGCGTTCCTACCAGCGTGTTTAGCGGATTGGCGCTGTTCAGAAATTGCAGGATCGCCTCTACCTGGGCCAGCGCCGCCGCCAAATCCCCTTCGCCCAGAGCAATCCGGGCCAGCCCGGCGCGGGCTTCCATCGTCAAATGCGGCTGGTCGTCCGCCACGCGCCTCTCGTAAACGGCCGTAAACAGGTCATGGGCATACGGCCGTTCCCCCCGCTCAATCAGAATCCATCCCAGGCGCGTCATACATTCCGGCAGCAAGCGTTTGCCATGCTCTTGCGCCAGATGCAGCGCCATTTCTCCGCGACGGCGCGCCTCATCCAGATTGTTTTGGTAGTGCCAATAGTGAGACTGCGCCAGATAAGCCAGAACTTTGTCTTCAACCGGCTGGTCATCTGGCAGCAGCGCGTCAATCTGCGTCAATTTGGTTTTAGCCCCGGTAAAGTCGGCCGCATCAACCGCCAGCCAGACCGTTTTTACCAGCAGATTTAAGCGGCTGACATTTTGGCCGATGGCCGAGGATATGTGAAGCGCGTCTTGCAAATGGTTGTGGGCGGCCGGATAGTTGCCCAGAAGACGCTCTATGTCGCCGAGTTCGCCCAGAATAATGAGTTGGTTATGTTTGGCGCCCGTTTCCCGGTACAGTGCCAGCGCTTGCTCGAAACAGCCCAGCGCCGTCGGGAAATCTGCCATGGCCCGCGCCACGCTGGCCTGGGCGTGGCAGCTCAGTCCCAGGTTAATCCGGTTGCCGGAGTGGCGGTATTCGTTTTGGGCCGCCTGGTAATATGCCTGCCCGCGAACGTACTCTCCCTGATGCAAACACATCGTGCCCAGGTTGAGATAAATGTTGCCGTTCTGCGCGCTGTACGCCAGTTGGTTGGCCCGTTCCAACGCCTGTTGCAGTAATGCCTCGGCGGCGGCGTAATTGCCTCGATTGCCCTGAATCAGGCTCAAATTGATGTTCGCCGTTATTTCAAACTGGGGCATGACGAGCGTTTGCGCCAGGACGGCCGTCCGCTCAAAATAATCCTGGGCGGTGTCGAGATCATTGCTTTCCAGGCAGCAGCGGCCGGCTTGATTCAAGCAAAGGATTGCCAACCGATCCAGGTTGTTTTGCTGCGCCAGTTTCAGACCCGCTTCGGCCAGCCGCTGGCTTTGCTGGTAATTTCCCTGGTTAAAATCGGCAAAGGCGAGCGCGTATGTGGCTTCCCCATTCGCTCTGGCGTCGGGATTCCCGGCGGTGACGGCCATGACTTGCTGCGCCGTCCGCCGCCCCTCATCGCTTTGCCCGTTGCGAACCAGCAGGCGGGCTTTGTGGGCCAGCAAACGGCCGTAAAGCGCAGCCGGCCGGGCCGACGCCGCCTGGATGGGTGTGATAGCCTCGTCCAATAAGGCGATGCCGGCCTGGAGATTGCCGGTGTCCAGAAAATAAGCGGTCAGGCTGTTGGCGCACTTCGCCAGCAGCTCCCACTGCTGATGGGCGGCGGCCCACTGCCAGGCGGTCACGATGTTGTTCAGGTCGGTGGTAACGGCCGTCCATGTTGTCTGACCTTCTTTCCCCTGCAAATCCCGCTCGATTTCAGCCAGACGGGTTATGTAAAAACGGGCGTGGCCGGAGTTGAGGCGGGCGGTCAACTCCTGGTCTTGTTCCAGCTTTTCCCGCGCATATTGGACCAGCAGCAAGTGAATCTCATAACGGCCGTCCCCCATTTGTTGGAGCAGGGAGTGGTCAATCAGGCGGCGTAGCGCCTGCTGGTTTACCCCGGCCACGGATTGGGCGGCGGCGGCGGAAAAACTGCCTTGAAAAACTGAGAGTCTGGCGTAATCGCGCCGGGCCGTCTTATCCAACAGGCTCCAGGAATGGTTGAAGACAGCCTGCGGGCTGCGATGTCGTTCTGGCAAATTGCGCAGGGGTGTTTGCAGGATGTCCAGATTGTGGCGTATCCCCTCGGCGATGTGGCGGCAAGGGACGTCCCGGCAAAGCGCGGCCGCCAGTTCCAGCGCCAGCGGGTTTCCTTGCGCCAGTCGGCAAATTTCAATGACGGCCGTCTCGTTGGCTGCTAAGCTAAACCGGGGGCGGCGGCGGCGGGCCGATTCATTAAAGAACTCGACAGCCTCATACGCTAACAGATCGGCGGCGGGACGGGACGCGGCCGGGGCATGTTTTGGCGTCGGTTCGGGGTAGGATAGCCCTTCGAGGTCGAAAAGCCACTCTTCTTGCAAGGCTAACGGCCGTCGGGAAGTCGCCAGCAGCTTGACGGCCACGGCTTCTTTCAGGATGTCGGCCAACAGATCGGCGGCGTCGGCCAGTTGTTCACAATTATCCAGCGCCAACAGCAGCTCTTTATGCCGCAGATAATTGATCAGCCGTTGCCACGAATCCGCGCCCGGCGCGTTGGCGAGGTTGAGCGCGGCGCTGATGGCCGCCAGCATCCCTTCCCGCGTGAATGCGCGCGCCAGAGGGACGAACCAGACGCCTTCCAGGTAATGATGGAGGCTTTGACGGCAGAGGGCCAGCGCCAGCCGGGTTTTGCCCACGCCGCCGGGGCCGATGAGGGTGATCAGACGGCGGTCGGGATGGGCCAGCATCGCTTGCAGCGCCGTCAGTTCGGCCTGACGGCCGATGAATGGGGTGGCGGAGGGCGGTAAATTGTGGGGCGCGGCCGTTGTCTGGCGAATGCGCTCACAAAGGGCGGTGGTGTCGGGCGATGGGGAAATGTCCAGTTCGGCGGCTAACGCCTGGCGGCAGGTTTCATATTGAACCAATGCCGCCTGACGCTGTCCTGTTTTGACGTAAAGCTGCATCAGCCGGTAATGATTTTCCTCCCGCCACGGCGCCATCGCCGCCAGCTTTTGGGCGTAGGACAAGGCCAGATCAAACTGTCCTTTCCCTTGGGCGGCGTCGCTCAGTTGTTCCACCAGCCGCGCCGTTTCTTGCTGCCACCGTTCCCGTTCCCGTTCTATCCACTGCTCCAGTTCTGGCGAATCGGGGTCAAATATCCCTTCCAGGAATGGCGCGCGACATAAGGCGACGGCCTCGGTCATAGATTCGGCGCTGTTTTGTTTGACCAAAGCCTGGAATTGGAATATATCCACAACCATCGGCGCATCGGCAGAAATGGCGACGGTGCGGCGATTGATCGTCAGGCAGCCGGGTAGATTTTTGGATAGGTTGTGCAGAGCGCGGCGCAGGTGGCCCAAAGCATGCGACTGTGTGGCGTCCGGCCAAAACAGCCCGGCCAGATGCGCTCTGGTGAGAGGCCGGTTTTGGCTGAGTAAATAGGCCAGCAAAACGAATGTTTTTTGGGAACGGAAGCTGGTAATTGGCTGCCCGTTTTGAAATACTTCTATTGCGCCAAACAGCCGGATGGTGTAAGAGTCCATAGGTTACTTCTCAAAAAGAGGGCGGCCTCTTGAAGATGCCGCCCTCTTGATGCGCCGCTCACTGCAACAGGTGGCGTAGCGCCTCTTTCAGATGCGGGTAGCGGAAGGCGAAACCCATTTCTTGCAGCC
>JAJRVV010000047.1 GCA_024277135.1 Chloroflexota bacterium
CGCTGCCGGTGGCGACGGCGCTGCAATCCATCGCCGGGCAGTACCAGTTGGTGTTGGGCCAAGATGGCACGTATGACCCTGACCTGCCGCTCTTCAGCACGCTGCAAGAGATGAATGAGGGCGAGGGGTATATGATTTATGTGGATACGGCCGTCACCCTCACCTATCCCGTTGCCGCACCGCTGGCCGACGTCCAGCAAACCGCTTTCGCCGCAAACAATGCGCCGCCGACGCCCTACTTCACCATCGTCTACGGCGACGCGCGCATCAACGGCGTCCCCGCGCCGCCGGGCGCGCTCATCGAAGCGGTGACGACCAGGGGAGACGCGGCCGGCCGTTTTGTGGTGAGGCAGGATGGCGTACTTGGCTTTACGTCGGTTTATGGAGAAGATGGGACGGCCGTGCCCGGTTTCCGCGAAGGAGAAGAGATTGTGTGGCGGGTGAATGGGCATACGGCCGTGCCCGCCGCGCCTCTGTTCTGGCAAAATGATTGGCAAACGCACGCCATCGAGTTAGACCTGGTTGGCTATTGGATTTACCTGCCAGCGGTTGAGAAATAGGAGGGAGACGATGACCGAGTTGTTCAATCGCGCGCTGAGCGTCGGGCTGTTGCTGTTGGTCGCTGTTGTAGCTGTTTTTTCGGTTCAATCGCAAACGTCTGTGGCTGACGGCCGGGTGACGTCCTGCCCGGCCGTCAGCAATACGCCGTTTTTTACGATTGTGTATGGCAGCGTCACCTTCAACGGGACGGCGGCCGTGCCGGGGATGGTGGTCGAGGCGCGCAGCCCCAGAGGGGATGTGGTGGGCTGTTTTGTGGTGGCGTCGGCCGGGAATTACGGCGCCATGTACGTGTACGGCGAGGATACCACCGTCTCTCCGCCGGTTCCGGGGATGCGCGCCGGGGAGACGGCGGCGTTTTACGTCTCTGGGAATTCGGCTGCCGCTGCGCCATCTCTGGCCTGGAATAATGACCAGGATGTACACCAGATTGACTTATCAGCGTCCGGGGCGACGCCGACGCCGACATCTACGCCAACGGTGACGCCGACGCCAGGGATAACGCCGACGCCGGAGTATTGGGTGTATTTACCGGCCGTTCTCAAGTAGGAGAGCATCGCTCAACGAGAGCGGATTTCGAATACGAGATAACGTGTTGGGCTGTAATTATATGCCTCATTTGAATCCGTGAGGCAAGTCTCGATGGGTGGACGGTGTTGTTGCGGGGCGAAGAAAATCCACTGGTTGGTTTATCGGTTGGTGATGGGCGGATTGAGCGTATTTTGACCGACGTTCAGGTACGGCCGTTAGCCGTGCCCGTGAAGTTTGCTCAAACAATCCGCCAGCGCCAATGATCATAAATTGTTAAGTTCAAAGTAAGGAATCCATAAGAAAATCCCCCTAAAATATCTCCAATCTCATTAATCATTATCATTGTTCATATAATAAAGACAAAAATGATGTTTGGAGAAAAATCATGCTAAAGAATATCTTAAACCGTCGCCACGCTGAAGAAATCGTCCGTTCAGAAAACCGCCTGCCGCCGGGCCAATCGTTGACCAATAAATTTCCGGTTCTGCATTATGGCCCCACACCGCGCGCTGATTTGTCTACCTGGACGCTGAAAATCTTTGGTTTGGTAGAAGAAGAAATTACCTGGACCTGGGAACAGTTCAACAAACTGCCACGCACCAAAATGACGATGGACATTCACTGCGTCACCCGCTGGTCGCAGTTTGATATGGAGTGGGAGGGGGTGTCGCTGGGCCAACTGGTGCAGGAAGGCATCATCAAACCTAAGCCGGAAGCCAAGTATGTGATTCAACATTGCGAATTCGAATACAAGACAAATACACCGATAGAACTAGTTTTGCAGGATAACTTCCTGCTAGCGACTCATTATGACGGCGAGCCACTGACATCTGATCATGGCTATCCGCTGCGCGGCTTGATTGGCACATTTGCCGACCGCAGTGAGCCAAAATCAGCTTATTTGTGGAAAGGGGGCAAATGGCTGCGCGGCCTGGAATTCCGGGCCGATGACCAGCTTGGATTCTGGGAGCGGGCCGGGTATCACAACGAAGCCGACCCCTGGAAAGAACAGCGGTTTTCCGGCGGCAACTGGATGGATCGGTTGCTGTAATTTAATTTCGGCTTTTGGATGTTAGAGGGCGAACGGGCGCTGTCATCACAGCGATGACAGCGCCCGTTTTTTGTTTTATGACGGCCGTTCCCCTACCATGACTTCCACCGTCTGCGCCTGACCGCCGCGGACGATTTTTACCGGCACGGCCGTACCAATGTGGCTGCCGGTCAGTTCGGCTAGTAAATCATCATGGTGGCGGACGGCCGTATCGCCGATGCTGACAATCGTATCCCCCATCGTCAGCCCGCCTGTTTCCGCTGGGCTGTCTGGCTCCACCGACACAATTAGCAGCCCGGATTTTTGGCCCAAAGTGTCGCGTAAGGCGTGCGGCAGACGCGCCCGCTGCGTGCTGACGCCCAGATACCCACGCTTCATCCGGCCGTGCGCCAGCAGCGATTCCGCCACCCGGCTTAGCGTGGCTGCCGGCACGGCCAGACTGACGCCGCGGCTTAACCCGGAGGTGTTCATCCCCAGCAGACGGCCGTTTGCGTTCACCAGCGGGCCGCCGGAAAAACCGGGATACATCACCACATCCGTTTGCAGATACCGGTCAATCTGGCCGCCCCAGCTGGTGCGCCAGGCGTCCCCCAGGGCGCTGATGATGCCCAGGGTGGCCTGCACTGTCCGGCCGGGCCGCCCCAGCGCCAGCGCCAAATGCCCTACCCCCATTTCATCTTTTGTAGCTTCGACATAGGGAGTTAAGTCGCCGGTTTCAGCCCGAAGAACGGCCGTGTCTGTGGACGGATCGCGGCCCACGACTGCTGCCGTCACCGTTTGTCCATCGGGCAGGCCAATCTGGATTTGTTCATCGCGGCGGACGACGTGATTGGCGGTGATAATCACGCCATCGGCCGACCAGACGATGCCGCTGGCCGCCAATCGCCGCCGCCCTTCGACCCGCACAATACCCGCGCCCGCCTGGGCAACTGTTTCCGCCAGCGCGTTGGATACATCTGATAAGGTACTCATTTAAATTCTCCTTAAAATGAAATCGTTCAGACCTGCGAGGTTTTCGGAAACCTCGCAGGTCTCAAGCATACCGGATGGCATAGGCCGGCACATCTGCCGAATGGGGAGGGGGAACCTGGAAGAAAGGGTAGGTGGGAAAGAGGGCGATGATTTTGGCGAGGTTACAAGGAAATCAAGCCGAGGCGGGTGGCGCGGACGACGGCTTCGGTGCGGCTTTGCGCCTGGAGCTTGCTCAGGATGGCGTTAACATGAAATTTGACGGTGTGTTCGCTGATGGCGAGCGTTTGGGCGATGGCCCGGTTGGTCAGCCCTTCCGCCATTTTTTGCAGCACTTCTTGCTCGCGTGGGGTGAGGTCTTCCGCCAGGGAAAAATCGAGCGGGGAAGGTTGAGGCAAGAGTTGTGCGGCAATTTCCGGATCGAGTACCAGCAATCCCTGACTGACGGCCGTGGCCGCAGCCATGATTTTCTCGATGTCCATCTCGCGGGGCAAAATGGCCGGGACACCGGCCGCCCATAAGTCGGCGGCGGCGGTTTCGTCGGGAACCAGCGCCAGGACGGGCACGGCCGTTTGCGGAAACTCCCCCTCATTTTCCGCCATTTCCCAACCCACATCCCAGATGATGAGATCGGGCTGACAGTCGGTAACGGCCGTTGACGCCGATTCACTGCTGGCCTGGCCCGCCACCTCACAAGCGAGATCATTCGCCAACAAAGCAGCCAGCCCGGCGCGGGCCAGGGGGTCGTCGGCGATGAGGAGGATGCGCAGGGGTTCCATAACGGCGCAGAGTACCACAGCAATCTTTGAGGGAGATAAGAAACGAGAAAACGAGACATGACCAAACGACCGTTGTGGGGAAACGGCCGTTGCGGTATCATTCACCATTCCGAATGAAAGCAGGTATTTATGTCAAATCAGCCAGTATCAAAATCTGTACAAAATCGAATCACAATCACCCTGTTCACCGCCCAAAGCTTGTTTTCGGCGGCGCTCATTGCCGTCTTCACCGTGATGCCTATCCTGGCGGTGCAATTGGGCGGCAGCGACCGGGTGGCGGGATGGCCCAGCACCGCCATCCTGATCGGCCGGGCCGCCATCGCTTATCCGGTGGGCTGGCTGATGGATCGGATTGGGCGGCGGTATGGGTTGTCGCTGGGGTATGGCCTGGCCATTTTGGGGATGGGGCTGGCGATGATGTCCATCATCTGGGGATCGTTTGTCGGCTTTTTGCTGGGGGCGATGCTGTTTGGCATGGGACGCGGCGCCAGCGAGCAGGTGCGCTTTGTGGCGGCGGAGGTCTTTACCGAGGATCGGCGGGCCAAAGTGATCGGCATGATCGTTTTTGCCGGGACGATTGGCGCGGTGGGCGGGCCGCTGTTGGCCTCGCCATCGAGCCGGGCGGCGGAATGGGCCGGGCTGGATGCCGGGATTGGCCCGTATGCGCTGGCGATTGGTTTGCTGGCGCTGGTGTTGGCGCTGGTGTTTATTTTCTTGCGGCCGGATCCATTGACGATTAGCCGGCAGTTGAACGGGAAAACGGGGGCAGATACGGCCGTACCCCTTTCACGGCCGTTGTTCGAGATTTTGCAGCAAAAACCGGTGATTCTGGCGATTGCAGCCATGGCCATCGGCCAATTGGTGATGACGCTGATCATGGTGATCACACCGCTGCACATGAATCGTAATCAGCATGGGCAGGATGCGGTGTCGTTTGTGATCATGGCGCATACGTTGGGCATGTTTGGTTTGTCGGGGGTGACGGGCTGGTTGATTGACAGGTACGGCCGTCTCCTCATGATCGTGATGGGCGGCGTCATCCTGGTCGCCGCCAGTTTGATGACGCCGATTTCCACGGGGGTTCCCATTTTGGCGGCGGCTTTGTTTTTGCTGGGGCTGGGCTGGAATTTTGCCTTCGTGGCCGGGTCGTCCTTGCTGTCCGACGCGCTGGCAGCGGAAGAGCGGGGGCGGGTGCAGGGGGCCAGCGAAGTGTTAGTGGCGTTGGCTTCTGGGGCGGCCAGCCTGGGTACCGGCGAGATTTTTAATTCGGGCGGCATCGTCGCTGTCAGCAGCGCCGGGTTGGCGTTTTCGCTGGCGTTGATGGCGGCCGTCGCCCTGTTTTCGATGACGCAGCGGGTGGCGGTGAGGCAGTAAGTCAGGTGACTTACTCTGCCGTGACCACCAGTTGGTAGGTCATGGGGTTGAAGTTGTACTCACCGACACGAATGGCGAAGAGTCCGGTGTTTGTCAGGATGAATCCGGCCAGAATTTCCGGTTCTCCTTCCAACCCGTCATCCACAAAATCGCTTACAATCTTGGCGTTGGGGTTGTAAAGTTCCAGGAATAAGTCGCCCGAATCGTTAGGCCCGGCCGTGATCGTGATGATATCTCCTGTTTCTCCGTAAAACAGCCAGAAATGGTCGTTTTCCTCGTTGGTCGTACCCAACACCGTTTGTCCATAAACAATCACATCCATAAAGGAATAGGTGTAAGAATCGGCGAACAAGAGCATGATCATGTAACTGCCGGACTGACCGGTTTGGCCTCGTACCTGGATGGTGTAATTGCCCTGGGCGAGAGAGAGGTTTTCGATCCGCTCAATTTTACCCGCTGGTTGATTGTCAGACGCAAATACCTGGGATCCAAACCCGTCTAAAACAGAGATGACTAAATTGAGGCCCTGTTCGCTGGCGACGGCAATGCTCACTTCGTCTAAATCGTTCATGGTGAAGCTGAAGCTGTGAATTTCAAACGGCTTCAAGGCGGCAGCGGCTAACGCTTCGGGATCGATCTGGCCTTGATTGATCAGGGTGAGCGTGGCCGGTTGGGTGGGGGTGGCTGTATTGCTGGATGGCGTGGCGGCGGCGGCGGTGGCGGTGGCGGTGGCCATCGGCGTGGCGGAAGGTGTGCCGGGAGCGGGGCTGGCGGTGGGGCTGCTGAGTGGGGTGCTGGTGAGAATTGATGGGGTAGCTGAGTTGATAGCTGTGGGCTGGGGTGTGCCATTATTTGGCGATGGTGTGGGGGTAGGCGTGGCTGCGTCGGCTGTCGGGGTGATCGTCATGGTGGATGTGGGCGTACCGGTTGATTCTGGGATGGCGTTAATGGTCGGAGATACCTCTTCGGCAACGGCCGTGCTGTCGGCAATGGCCATGGGCGTGAGGGTGGCGTTGGTCAATGGATTGGGCCACAAAATTCGGGTCACTGCCAGATAGCGGAACTGCTCCTGTTGGGCGTCGCTGCCGCATCCAACCGGCCCCTGCCACCGCGTCCAGCGGCCGACAACGCGCATGGTTTGCTCTTCACGGAGCAGCAACCGTATCTGTTCGTCAAAACCGCCAACCAGAATCGTGGCATTGTCAGCCGTGAGCTGCCAGGTAGCCGGAGATCCCTGGGCTTTGCCGTCACACAGGGTGCGAGAACGGAAACTCAACCGGCCCACGATCTCCACCAAATCCCCATCATAAGCTGTCGGATTCAGATCAAGCATGGCTAACTGCACCGGCCGAGGCGTATTGGCGGCGCGTTGGATATTGGTTGCGCCGCTGCTACCGCTGCTGGAGTTGCTGGCGCTGCTGAAATCGCTGGTTTTCTCTTCATCGCCGCCGCAAGCTGTTAATCAGATGATGAGCGCCATCAAAAACAAAATCGAGTATTTTTTCATACGCTAAACTCCTGCCGTATTGCTACCATAACCGTATAATACCAAACTCACATTTGCCGGGGTATAAAATCGTATGGATTATTTGGATGCAGTGTACGGCCGTGAGGCCATTGAAGAAGCCGTTTTGCTGGATTTGATGAACTCGGCCGCGATCAAACGATTACAGGGCGTTCTCCAGCACGGCATCACCGGGTTGATTGGCATCACTCAACCCATCACCCGGTTTGAACATTCGGTGGGGGCGATGCTGTTGGTACGGCGGCTGGGGGCGCCGGTGGCGGAGCAAATCGCCGCCCTTTTGCATGATGTCAGCCACACCGCCTTCAGCCATGTCATTGATTATGTGTTTGATGGCCATGACAGTCAGAGTTACCACGATGAAATGAAAGAGGTGTATGTGGCCGGGACGGATATTCCGGCGACGCTGGCCCGGCACGGCCGTGATTGGCGCGATTATTTGGATGAGGAGCAGTTCCCCTTGCTGGAACAGCCTTCACCCCGCCTTTGCGCCGACCGGTTGGATTATTTTTTGCGGGACAGCGTGCCCTTGGGATTGGCCACGGCCGAGCAGGTAGCGCGGGCGCTAGCGCATCTGGTGGTGGCGGACGGCCGTATCGCCACCGACGACCTGGAGACGGCGCGCTGGCTGGGCCATAGGTTCATGGCTTGTGACGATGCCAGTTGGGCTAACTTTCGTGAGGTCGGGCTGTACGAACTGACGGCGCAGGCGATCCGGCGCGGGCTGGCGGTAGGAGCCATCATGGAAGCGGATTTCTGGTTGACAGATGCGCCGGTGTGGGCCAAATTGCACGCCCATTCCGACGAGACCCTGCAAAACTGGCTGGCGCTGATCATGCCGCGGACGCGGTTTGAATGGGATGAGGCCAATCCCACGTTCACCATCAGCACTAAGCTGCGCGCCATTGACCCGGATGTGTTGATGGACGGCCGTCTCCGCCCCCTGTCCTCCCTTGATCCCGAATTCGCCCGATTACGCGCGGCATACTTGACTCACAAATCAGGTAAATGGCCCATACGCGTCGTGCCTCATTTCGCAAGTTGAGCTAAATAAACAAACTTTCATCAACTATTCATCTTGATTTATGAACTACAAAGTTATAATTGGTTCATATTATGAACTTTCGCCTGTGAGATGAATGTCATGTTGGATGAAAAGGATTGCGATCTGCTGCGCCATCTGCAAAGGGACGCCCGCCTGACGAACACGGAATTGGCGCGGCGTCTGAATTTGTCGCCGCCCGGCCTGCAAAAGCGGCTGCGCAAGCTGGAAGAGGCCGGGGTGATTGAGGGGTATTTCACCAAGGTCAACCGGGAAGCGGTGGGGTTTGACATGCTCTGTTTTGTGCAGGTGACGTTGGTGCGGCATGAACCGGAGGCGGTGGCGAATTTTAAGACGGCCGTGCAAGCCATGCCTGAACTCCTCGAATGTCACCACATCACCGGCGAATATGATTACCTGCTCAAAATTGTCGTTCGCAACCGCAAGCGCCTGGAGCAGTTCATCCTGGAAACGCTGACGCCCGTCCCCGGCATGGACAAAATTCGTACCAGCCTGGTGTTGAGCGAGATTAAAGAGACGGCCGTGCTGCCGCTTTGAACAGTATTCAGTAGGTAGTATTCAGTATTCAGTAACTACCTCACTGAACACTGCCCACTGACTACCATGACGTTACTAATCCAACCCACCTCCCCCGAACTACAACTGGCCGACTGGGCCAGGACGATGAGCCGGTCGGTGCTGCGGCAGATGATCGCCGTTGTCTCTCAGCCCGGCATCCTTTCCTTTGCTGGTGGTTTGCCCGATCCAGAGTTGTTCCCCACCCAAGCATTTGCCGAGGCGATGGCGCAGGTGTTGGCCACGGACGGGCTTGCCCTCCAATACCGGCCCCCATTCCCCCCGCTCAAGCGGCACATCGTTAATTTGATGGCCCAGCGCGGCGTGACCTGCACCGAGGAACAGGTCTTCATCACCACCGGCGCGCAGCAGGGGTTGAACGTGCTGGCCCGGCTGCTGCTCAACCCTGGCGGCCAGGTGATGCTGGAAGAGATCGTGTACACCGGCGCCCAGCAAGCCGTTGCCCCGTTCCTGCCGGACATCCTCACCGTGCCCACCGACCTGCAAAGCGGTATTGACGTGGATGCGGTGGAACGGCATCTGGCACAGGGGGCGCGCCCCGCCTTCCTCTACCTCATTCCGGAAGCGCATAACCCGCTCGGCGTCAGCATCAGCCGGGATAAGCGGACGCGGCTGGTGGAATTGGCCCGTTTTTATGGCGTGCCGATTGTGGAAGATGATCCATATGGCTTTTTGACGTATGGCGATGATTGGGGGATGGAGAGTAGACTTTTGAGCGATTCAGCCTCCAGTCTCCAATCTCTCCCATTGCGGGCGTTGGATGCGGAATGGGTCTTCTATCTTGGTTCGTTCTCCAAGATTCTGGCTCCCGGCCTGCGGCTGGGCTGGTTGATTGCCCCGGAATGGCTCATTCCCAGGCTGACAGTGGTGAAGGAAGCGGGCGATCTAGAAACGTCGGGGCTGATGCAGCGGGCGGTGGCGGCGTATCTGGATGCCGGACATTTGCCGGGACATCTGGCGAAACTGCGGCGGGCATACGGCCGTCGCCGGGACGCGATGTTGTCGGCTCTAGCTTGCCACTTCCCCGCCGATGCCCGATGGACTGAACCCCACGGCGGCATGTTTATCTGGGTGGAACTGCCTGATGGGATGGATACGGCCGTTTTGCTGGAGACGGCCGTCGCCCAGGAATAAGTAGCTTTTATCCCCGGCTATGCCTTCGCCGTCCCCGGCCGTCACGTCCCCAACTGCCTCCGCCTCAACTTCTCCAATATCACCCCGGAGCAAATCGAAACCGGCATTTCCCGCCTGGGAACAATTAACAATTAACAATTAACAATTAACTGGAGGCTCCCCATGTCTGAAGATTTTTTACCCATCCAGGGCATTGATCACGTCGAATTTTACGTGGGTAATGCCAAACAGGCGGCTCATTTTTACCGCACCGGCTTCGGCTTTGTCCATACCGCTTACAGCGGGCTGGAAACGGGCAGCCGGGAAACGGCATCGTATGTGATGGCGCAGGGCAAAATCCGCCTGGCGCTGACGACGGCGCTGGCGCCGGATCATGCCATCGCCCGCCACTGCCATCTGCATGGCGACGGCGTGGGCGTGATCGCGCTGGCGGTTCCCGATGCGTCCAGCGCTTACCGGGAGGCGACCAGCCGGGGGGCGACGGGGGCGATTCCGCCGACACAGATGGAGGATGAGCAGGGGGTGTTCCGTTTTGCGGCGGTGCGCGCCTATGGCGATACGCTGATTAAGTTTGTGGATCGGTCGGAGTACCGGGGGGCGTTTGCGCCGGGGTATGAGGCGCGGAATGGGGCGGGGCACGGCCGTGCCCGGTACAAAGGCATTGGCCTGGGGCACATTGATCACATTGTGGGCAACGTGGAATTGGGGGCGATGAACCGCTGGGTGGAGTTTTTTGCGCAGACGATGGGCTTCAGCCAGTTGGCACATTTTGACGACGAAGACATTTCCACCGAATACTCTGCCCTCATGTCGAAGGTGATGCAGGATGGCACGGGCAAGGTCAAATTCCCCATCAACGAACCGGCGGAGGGGAAGCGCAAATCGCAGATTCAGGAGTATCTGGATTACTATCACGGCCCTGGCGCGCAACATCTGGCGCTTTCCACAGGAGATATTGTGACGGCCGTGACCCAATTGCGGGAAAATGGCATCGAATTCCTGCGTGTGCCCATCACCTACTACCAGGAACTAGAAGCCCGCGTGGGCAAAATTGACGAGCCAGTGGACAAGCTGGCCGAGCTGGGCATTCTGGTGGATCGGGACGAGGAGGGCTACCTGTTGCAAATCTTCACCAAGCCGGTGCAGGATCGGCCCACTCTTTTTTACGAAATCATCGAGCGGCATGGCTCGCGCGGCTTTGGCAAAGGTAACTTCAAGGCATTGTTCGAGTCTATTGAACGAGAGCAAGCGCTCAGGGGTAATTTATAATAGCAACACGGATAAAACGGATTAGACGGATAGACACGGATTTTTTAGGGGAGGAGTAGTGATGTTACATGAAGAAACAACAGAACGGGTGATCAAGGCGTTCTACAAAGTGTATAACACGCTCGGTTACGGCTTTTTGGAAAAAGTGTATGAAAATGCGATGGTGCATGAGTTGGTAAGGCAAGGCTCAACCGTGCGACAGCAACATCCCATCGCTGTGTATTACGATGGTAAAGTTGTTGGGCAATATTACGCGGATTTGTTGGTTGATGGCAAAGTGATTGTCGAGCTTAAAAGCGTTGAAGAACTTCACAGCAGTCACATAGCCCAATTGATGAATTATCTCAAAGCGACCGAGATTGAAGTTGGTTTGCTATTGAATTTTGGTCCAAAGCCATCGTTCAAGCGCAAAATCCTGACCAATGACCGTAAAAAACATCATAAAAATCCGTGATAATCCGTTAAATCCGTCCAATCCGTGTACCTAATTGGAGAAAGCGATGACTTACTACTACAAACTGGGCAATATCCCGCATAAGCGGCATACGCAGTTTCGGCAGGCGGACGGCTCCTTGTACCACGAGGAGGTGATGGGGATTCATGGTTTTGCCGGGATTCAATCTGTTCTCTATCACATTCACCCGCCAACGGCCGTGCGCCGCATCCCCGATCCCATCCCCGTTCACGTTCCCTACGTGGACGGGGAACTGCGCCCCCGCCACCTGCGTTCCGCCGGGCTGGAAAGCGAAGGGGACGCCATCACCGCCCGCGTGCCCTTGATGGGCAACAGCGATGTGGCGCTTTATGTGGCCTGCCCCACCGAACCGATGGATTACTGGTACAAATTCGCTCATGGGGACGACGTGCTGTTCATCCACGATGGCACCGGCGTACTGGAAACGCAGTTTGGCCTGCTGCATTACCGCCCCGGCGATTACCTCGTCATCCCCACCGGCGTCATCTGGCGGCTGCTGCCGGACGACGGCGTGGCGCAGCGGATGCTGGTGGTGGAATCTTACGGCCATATCGTGCCGCCGAAGCGGTATTTGAACCATTACGGCCAGTTTTTGGAGCATTCGCCTTATTGCGAGCGGGACATGCGCGTGCCGGAGGAATTGGCAGCGCGGGACGAGGCGGGCCAGTTTGAAATTCGAGTGAAGGCGCGGGGGCAAATTAACCGGTTTGTTTACGACCATCACCCGCTGGACGTGGTGGGCTGGGACGGCCATCTCTGGCCCTACGCCTTCAACATCGAGGATTTTGAGCCGATTACGGGGCGGGTGCATCAGCCGCCGCCGGTACACCAGACGTTTGATGGGCCTGGTTTCGTGATTTGTTCTTTTGTGCCGCGTCTGTTTGATTATCATCCGCAGGCGATCCCGGCTCCCTACAACCACTCCAACGTGGACTCTGACGAGGTGTTGTATTATGTGGAAGGGAATTTCATGTCGCGGAAGGGGATTGATCGGGCTTCGCTGACGATTCACCCCAATGGCATTCCGCACGGGCCGCATCCGGGGACTTATGAAGGCTCTATCGGCAAAGCGCGGACGGAGGAACTGGCGGTGATGGTGGATACGTTCCGGCCGTTGAAATTGACGGAGTATGCGCTGGGGATTGAGGATGAGGAGTATGCTTATAGTTGGCTGAAAAGCTAGAGGGTAGAGCGAGAGCGAGAGGAAGAAAGCAACTCTAGCTCTGGCTCTTGCTCTAGCTTCCTCTGGAGTACACGATGATTTTGAGACCGGATGAACTGAATCGGAAGGACCGGTATAAGCTGATGATTGGCGCGATTGTGCCGCGGCCGATTGCCTGGGTGAGTACGATGGATCGGGATGGGAATTTGAACCTGGCGCCGTTTTCTTATTTTACGGCCGTCTGTCCCGACCCGATGACGCTGTTATTTTGCCCCGGCTGGTCATCCGCCCGCAACCGGCGCAAGGATACCTGGATCAACATCGAGCAAGTTCCCGAATTCGTGGTCAACATCACCAATGAGGAGACGATGCAGGCGATGAACCTGAGCGCGACCGAGTTTGAGCATGGGGTGAATGAGTTTGAGTGGGCGGGCGTGACCCCGGCGGCGAGTACGGCCGCGCGCGTGCCCCGCGTGGCCGAAGCGCCGGTTTCATTTGAGTGCAAGTTACAACAAATCGTGGTGGTGAAAGAGGGGCCGGGCGGCGGCGCGGCCATTTTTGGCGAGGTGCAGGCGATCCATGTGCGCCAGGATGTGTATGAGAAGGGGTACATCCTGCCACAGAAGCTGAAGCCGATCGGCCGTCTGGCGGGGGCTGGCTATACGCGGGTGACGGATTTGTTTGAGATGCCCCGCGTGCCGCTGCCAGAAAACCGGGAATAGTTCTAGACTTGCAAGGTTTCGACAAAAATTAAGGGGCGGGCACAATCGCCTGAAACGGGCATTCACTCACGCAAACCATGCAGCCGTAGCAGCGATACCGGTCTACGAAAGGCGGCTCGCCCTCGTCAAAATGGACGATGGCGCGCACTTTGCACACTTCCCACGCCAGACATTTGCCACAACTGTGACATCGGTCATAATCTATGCGGACTGCGGGTTTGTGCGTAGTGTAAATCATCTATTCGTTCGAAGATCATCTCGTTCTTTTAGACTGCGCCTCAATGGTATAGCAGAACGATTCAAATTGGGGATGATTTTATCTAGTTCTCATTATGCCGCCGAAGTGTACCCTTTTCACCTGCCCGGAATAGTGACATTTGTCCTGATTTTATGGGGGTTCTGTCACTGGCTCAGATCAGCCGGCGCCGTCACCTGAATGCTCTGGATGATTTGTTCCAGAGACGGCCGTAAAGCGTCAAAGCTTTCCTCCAACGCCCCGGCCGAAATCAGGGCGATTTGCCCATCGTTCATGATGACGGCCAGAAATGTCATGAATGTCTCGCCGTCAATGGTAGCGCGGGTGAGGGTGATGGCGCCGGTCTGATCATCCAGTTCCAATTCGTGAGGCGGTTCTAGTCCCAGATATGCCTGCCCCCCTTTTTCCAACATCTGTTGGTAAACATACAAAGCGGGCAGCGGCTTATCTTCCGCTAAATCCTGATTGGACTGGAAATTTAATATGTCAATTTCGCCGGGAATGATGAGGACAAACCCGTTGTCGCCGATGTCGGCCAAGGAATCGCTGTCAATGACGATCTGGCTGGACGCCACCGTTAGCGCACCGATGGAATTGTGAATGATCCACGCTTCCGGGTAGGATAAGGTCAGTCCCAATTCAGCGTCAGTGTGGCTCACGAAATTATCCGCTTCCGGCGCGGCTTCATCGCCGCCGCACGCCGCCAGGAACAAGAGGGTGATGAACAGGAGGATGGGTAAGTTGAGTCGTCGTTTGGACATGGTAGATTTACTCCGATTGTAGGGTGGGGGATGGGGGGGGCTGGGGTGTACGGCCGTATCGCTGGCGCAGCGGCCGTGTCTCAAATACAAAGGCCGAAGCCAGGGTGAACAGGATGACGCCGCCCATGATCGCGGCTAACCGCCCCCAATCTTCTCCAAGCAGCAAACGCTGGTTGATCAAGCCAATCGTCGTCCGCGCCCATTCCAGCCCGCCTAAAACCAGCAATACCTGGAAAAATCGGGGCACGAACGGCCGTTTAACCAATAACAGCAGCAAAGACCACAACAGCGCCATCACCAAAAACAGCCGCCCATCCCGCAGAAAATGGGCGGCCAGTATGATGACGTTCAAAATGACTGGGAGAAGTCGCACAAAGTTCATGATCAATTATCGTTTTCTGTTAATCTAGCAGGCTGTCGGAAAAGCAGCCTGTAGCCGCGGTTTCTTACCGTGTTCCCAGGGGCGAGGTAAGGATACCTCGGCTACAAGCAGCCGTCATTTACTGGAACAGCTATTTACGAATTAAGAATAAGAACTCACGGTGTTCCTCTTGCGCTTCCCGTATCCACTCGTTGGTCCACTTCATGTCAGCCATGACGTTTTTCTTGTAGTTTACTTTGGCTGTTCTCACAATCGTCCCGTGGCTTTCCAGTATGTCGTATAATTCACTCGCTGTGGCCCGTCCGCCTGAGCTGTATGAAAGTAAAACGTATTCAGCGTCAACATCCTTTATGAGTCTTTCAATGGCTTCAACTGCGATAAACTTGCCGGAATCAGGGTTGCGCCTGAACTCTTCAAATGGGTTGGGAACGGCCGTATCAGAAGAATCTTTTCTGCGGCGCGCCTTCCCAAACAGTTCCGGCTTATCGTGCAGACAAACCGTTTTCCATAAATGGTAGTAGGCGGCATATCTGACACGGGACGGCGGCATTTTTTCGTTATTCGAGCCATACGGGGGATCAAAATAGGCGAGATCAACTTGAACCTGATCAATCGCTTCAAAAATGTCCTGGTTTAATACGCGATGTTCAAAACGAGGCGGATGTAATTGGGGAACTGCCAGCTTTAGCGGGTGATAGGAACGCGGAGACCAACCTTTTAAGTATGATGCGTAATGCCCGATGGTGTTATCAACTTTGTCGAGCGCCAGAATCAAGCTGGTTAGCGCGACTGATTTCTCGATCTCGTCTAAATTTAATGTTTCAATGGCGTCCCTGATTGCGTCCAATTTGCGCGTTACGTGATATTGCCATGGTTTTTTACGGCCGTCTGGCTGAATGGCCTTTCCCTCATTAGGATGACCGCCATAATTTTCAGAAAACCAACCATGTTTGCCCGCCAAACCGTTCAAATAATCAATTAGCTCTCGATAATGCCCTCTTGGTTTATCGTTTAGCAAATAGCATGTGGCAAACACCTTAGACCAGACTGCCAGGTCATTCGCGGTTACGGTATAACCGGCGCCGGCCAGCGCTTGGGACGCCCGTGTTGTGCCGGCAAAACCATCAAACACCGTTTGCGGTTTTACATAGTCAACCAATTCCAAAATTCGGGGAAGTAATTTGAGCTTTGAACCGGCGTACTTGATGCCTTCAGTGGGAATGAGAGGGCTGATATTTTGAAACAAGGACAGCAATTCCCGCTTGCCGATTGAATTTTTTGGCATGGTTCAATTATACCTTAACAGTGATGGAACACCGCTTTATCTCGGCTGTATTAACTGTTCGCTGGTTCCCCACAGTCGGCGGGCGGCCGTTTCGTCATAGGAAACCGCCGATGAACGAACCGCCTTCTTTTTATCAAAATATTGGCCGGTGACGCCGGCGACTTGGGGTGAACTGGCCAGGTAAATCGAGGTTTCGGCCCCTTTTTCCACTGAGATGGCGAACGGCCGCATTAAAAACATGCCCATCTTCGCCAGCCAGCCGTTATTCTTGGCAAAATTACTGGCCACAAAACCAGGGTGCAGACAATTCGCCGTCACCCCCGTCCCTTCCAGGCGGCGGGCCAGCTCATACGTAAAGTAAACGTTTGCCAGCTTCGACTGGCTGTACACGTTCATCCCGCTGTACTTCGTCTTGTTCTCCAGGTCGTCGAAATCCAGTTTTGCGCGGAAATGAGCCGCCGAAGAAACGTTGACGATGCGGGCGGGGGCGTTGGCTTTCAGCAAGTCCAGCAACAAATCGGTCAGCAAAAAGTAAGCCAGATGGTTGAGGGCAAAGGTCATCTCGATGCCGTCGGCCGATTCTTGCCGGGTCATGATGAGCGCCCCGGCATTGTTCACCAGCACATGGAGACGGCCGTACCGCTCCCGAAACTCCGCCGCCAATCGCCGCACCTCCGCCTGCACCGATAAATCCGCCAGCAGCAAATCCACCCGGTCGCTGCCGCTGCCCCGGCGCACATCCGCCAGCGCCGCTTCGCCCCGTTCCCGGCTGCGGGCTACCATGACCACGCGCGCCCCCATTTTAGCCAACTCTTGCGCCGTGATTTTGCCAATCCCGGCATTGGCGCCTGTGATCAACACTACTTTCCCGTTCATCAATTCTCCATGCCGATGGAAAACATCTTTTCCAGATCATGTTTTGAGTAGACGCGGAAAGCGATCAATGTTTCCGAATCCAAAATGCCATCCACCTGCCTAATCTTTTCCGTGACCAGTTCCGCCAGCGCGTCATTCGTCTGCACGCGAATGACGGCCACCAAATCATACCGGCCCGCCACCGAATACACTTCGGTAATGCCGGGCAATGCCGCCAACGTTTCGCCTACGCTGTTCACTTTGTCGCGGGCAATTTGCAATAGCGCTAACGCCGAAACCATTTGTAAGCCTCCTTCTGGTTCTTTTTCAACGAGGCCATACCATATAGGTATCTGCCAACTTGGGCAAGGGAATTCCCGTCATTTCTCATCAAAGCTCGACGGAGAAAACGGCCGTTTCCCCCCGCATGAATTCCGCTATAATAAGTCGGCTCACCCAATGAACAATATCACAATTAACAATTAAACCGAGGTGTTTTATGAGTAACCTTTTCGATCATTTCGGCGCCCGCGATAAACTGGCGGGGACCGATTTACACTACTACCGTCTGGATAAACTGTCCCAATTTGGCGACATCAACCGGCTGCCTTTCTCCATCAAAATTTTGTTGGAAGCGCTGCTGCGCTCCTGCGATGGCTACGAAGTCATGCCCGAAGATGTGGAAAAACTGGCCGCCTGGGACGCCAAAAACCCGGTCAAAAACGAAATTCCCTTCAAACCGGGCCGCGTCATTTTGCAAGATTTCACCGGCGTTCCGGCCGTGGTGGATTTGGCCGCGCTGCGCTCCGCCATGGCCCGGCTGGGCGGCGATCCCAAGAAAATCAACCCGCAGGTTCCGGTGGATTTGGTCATTGACCATTCGGTGCAGGTGGATAAATTTGGTTCCCGCTTGGCGCTAGCCTTCAATGCCGAGCGGGAATTTGTGCGTAACCGGGAGCGGTATGAGTTCCTCAAGTGGGGGCAAGATGCGTTTGAGAATTTCCAGGTGGTGCCGCCGGCCACCGGCATCGTCCACCAGGTCAATCTGGAATATCTGGGCAAAGTTGTCATGACCAAACCGGAAGGCGATGATACCGTCGCTTTCCCTGACAGTCTGGTGGGAACCGACTCCCACACCACCATGATCAACGGGTTGGGCGTCGTGGGTTGGGGCGTGGGCGGCATTGAAGCGGAAGCGGTGATGCTGGGCCAGCCCGTCTACATGCTGACGCCGGATGTGGTGGGGGTGCGGCTGACTGGCAGTTTGCCCGAAGGAACCACTGCCACCGACTTGGTGCTGCGCGTCACCGAACGGCTGCGCCAACATGGTGTGGTGGGTAAATTCGTGGAATTTTTCGGCCCTGGTCTTTCTAGCATGGGTCTGGCTGACCGGGCTACCATCGCCAATATGTGCCCTGAATATGGGGCTACAGTGGGCTTTTTCCCGGTGGACGCGGAGACGCTGAACTACTTGCGCCGCACCGGCCGTTCTGCGGAGCAGGTGGCTTTGGTGGAGAGGTATTGCCGGGCGCAAGGGTTGTTCCGCACCGATGATATGCCTACTCCGGAGTTTACGGCCGTGGTCGAACTCGACCTATCCACCATTGAACCCAGCCTGGCCGGTCCCAAACGGCCGCAAGACCGCATTCGCGTCGCCGACATGAAAAAGATGTACCAACCCACCTTGTTGGCCCCGGCCGGGCCGAAGGGGATTGGTTTGACAGAGGCGGATTTGGGGCGCGCGGCCGTGGTCCGCAACGGGCAGGAAACAGAAATCACGCACGGCGCGGTCGTTATCGCCGCCATCACTTCCTGCACCAACACCTCCAACCCCAGCGTTATGCTGGCCGCTGGCCTGCTGGCTAAAAAAGCGGTGGAGAAAGGGTTGAAAACGCCGCCCTACGTCAAAACCAGCCTGGCTCCCGGCTCCCGCGTCGTCGAAGATTACCTGGATAAATCCGGTTTGATGCCCTATCTGGAAGAACTAGGCTATCACATCGTCGGCTTCGGTTGCACTACCTGCATCGGCAATTCCGGCCCGCTGCCGGAACCGGTGGCGAATGCGATTCAAGAGGGGGATTTGGCGGTGTCGGCCGTCCTCAGCGGCAACCGTAACTTTGAAGGGCGGGTCAGCCCGCTGACCAAGACCAATTATCTGGCCTCGCCGCCGTTGGTGGTAGCGTATGCGCTGGCCGGAACCACCGACATTGACCTCTTTAGCGACCCCATCGGCGCCGGCAAAGACGGCCGTCCCGTTTACATGAAGGACATCTGGCCCACGAATGAGGAAATCATGGCGGCGGTAGAATCATCGCTGACGCCGGAGATGTTCACCACCCGGTACGCCAACGTGTCCTCGGCCAACGAAACCTGGAACCAGATTCCCACCAGCGGCGGCGAGATTTACGATTGGAACCCGGATTCAACCTACATCCAGGAACCGCCTTTTTTCACTGCCATCGGCCCGGAAGTGGAGCCGATCCGCAACATCGAAAGCGCCCGTGTCCTGGTCAAAGTGGGTGATTCGGTGACCACCGACCACATCTCCCCGGCCGGCGTCATTGCCAAAAGCAGCCCGGCCGGGCAGTACTTGTTGGAACGGGACATCGAACCGCTTTACTTCAACTCCTACGGCTCCCGGCGCGGCAACGACCGGGTGATGACGCGGGGCACGTTTGCCAACGTCCGCCTGCGCAACCAGATGGCCCCCGGCACGGAGGGCGGTTGGACGACTTACCTGCCCGCCAACGAGGTGATGACGATATTCGACGCCTCGCTCAAGTACAAAGCGGATAACACGCCGTTGGTGGCGCTGGCCGGCAAGGATTACGGCATGGGCAGCTCCCGCGATTGGGCGGCTAAGGGCACGTTGCTGCTGGGCGTGCAAATGGTCATCGCCGAAAGCTACGAGCGCATCCACCGCTCCAATTTGGTGGGGATGGGGGCGCTGCCGCTCCAGTTCAAGGCGGGCCAGACGCCGGCAACGCTGGGGCTGGATGGATCGGAGACGTTTGCCACGGTGAATTTGACGGATGAGTTACGGCCGTTGCAAGATGTGACGGTCAAGGCGGTCAAAGCGGATGGCAGTGAAATCATCTTCCAGACCACCTGCCGCATTGATACGCCGGTAGAGGTGGATTACTACCGCAACGGCGGCATCTTGCACACCGTTTTGCGTAATTTTTTGAAGGGGTAGCGTTGGATTCTGTTAAAACGAAAAGCCGGGTTGAATGAACAACCCGGCTTTTTTTAGTTGCTGATTCGTTTCGATCAACGATAAACTTCCCGAATCGGCGCGTTGTTGAAACGTGGGGGTGTTGCTTTGGCTTTTGCTGGGTTGAATAGGGATTACAGCCCGGATTGAGTTTGTGGAAGCGGCCGTACCCCCTCCAACAGCCGCTCCCCTTCACAACCATCTCATTGATCCCCTTATCTACCAGGAGGCGGTGTAATAGAGAAGTGGACAGGCCAGCTATCCGGCGCCAACAACATGGGGCACAAGACCGGCTGACGCCACACCAGCGGCAGGCGCGACCCGGCGCAGATGAGCGACTACAGACCTCCTCGTCCTCCTCGTTCCACGCTCCGCGTGGAATGCTCTTGTAAAAACCGGACAAAGATAACCGTATCATCAACCACTTCAACCCCTATTCGATAATCGCCGGTACGAATACGGTAAAAAGTTCCATATCCACGAATTCGCACAATTACACTGAGTCGACTCAAAAAATGGTATAGTGAAACATATCAGATAGGAGTCGATGATGTTAAAAGCTAGAGAACAATTTGCTCAGTATCTACACCGTGGTTATGGTGACCGCAGCACGCCGAAGCATTATTTAAACGATTTAGATTTGTTTGTTCGCCAAGTCGGAGACAAACATCCCGAAAGCGTCACCGTCAAAGATGTAGACGATTTTATTGAAAGTCAAATGGACAAACAGCTGAAACCAACGACCATCAATCGCCGTCTGGCCTCATTACACACCTTTTTCGAGTATCTGGCCAGCGAAGAACCAGACAAAGCATGGCCGAACCCGGTCA
>JAJRVV010000048.1 GCA_024277135.1 Chloroflexota bacterium
CAAGGTTCAAGAGAAGCACGATTGCTTTTCGCGCTCCTTCTACATCTTGAATCATTTGCGGGTTGAAGTTGTCTAACATGCAATCTATGGTATGCTGATTTTCCTGATTTTGCTACCCCGAATTTTTGAGAAGATACGGCCCCAGCGGCTCTGGAAAGTCGAAACTGGCGCAGCGGATGGGGCAAATGACCGGCTTGCCGGTTGTTCATCTTGATCGATACTTTTGGCAGCCGGGCTGGCGACCGACGCCGTTAGATGTTTGGCAGGAAAAAGTCAGACAGTTAGTTGATGAACCAGCCTGGATTATGGATGGGAATTATCGCCCCACCTTACACCTGCGCCTCCCTGTCAGCGACAAGATTCTTTTGTTAGATTATTTGCGGCGGGTTTATTTGCGGCGTTTGCTAGGCCGATACCTGGCGGCAAATCTATTGGGGGCGGTTCGCCCGGATATTGCTCCGGGATGTGAGGAACAATGGTGGCGGCTGCCGGAACATCTCCTGCATGGCTGGGGCTGGACGCAAAGAGCCAGACCGGATATTTTGTATCAGTTGGAAACGTTGCTAACAAGAGAACAGAGACAAGAACGCTTGATATGGCTTAAATCACCTGACGAAACGAATCAATTTTTGCGGTATTTGAAGGGGGATTGGGGGGAACGGCCGTTCCCCTGACAAGCGCCACAACACCTTCAGCCATCACCTTGGATGCCCGAACGCTGGGTACTGCTGGCGGTTAGCAGACGCCGCTAATCGTAACCAGGGTGTTTGAAATAGGGTGGGGGACTGACAATGGTTTTGTAAGCTACATACCCTGCCAGAAGTGCGACCAACCACCCGGATATGGTGACCATTGAGCGCATGTACCCATTTTAGCACAAAACCGGGCGAAAGTTCCAGACCAGTTTGGGAAATAGTTGGGATAAAGCGTCACTGCCGTCACTCAAAGCGGAAGCGCCAGACAGCCAAACCAAACAAGAGGATGGCATAACCCAGCAAAACGGCCGCGCCCACCCACACCGCCTCCAACCCCAACCCACGCGCGATAATGTCCTTGAATCCATCCACCGTCCAGGCAAGCGGCGTCAGGTAAGCGATGCGCTGGAAAGAGGCCGGCGTAAATTCCAACGGCACCCAGGCGCCGCCCAACGGGGCCAGCACAAACATGGGAATCAGCGAGAAAATAATCGCCTGTTCTTCAGATTTAGACAGGGCGCCGATGAGCAAGCCCAAACTGGCGGTAAACAACGTGGTCACAAACAGTAGCAGCATCGTCGCCGCCGGTTCGTCAAAATAAGGCAGGCGCAGGAAAAGCTGGCCGAAGAGAGCGAGGACGAATAGCTGGGCGAAGATCATGACGAACATCGCCAGATAATGGCCCAGAAAGATATGGGCGCGGGAAACGGTGGTGGTGAGCAGACGGCGCAGCGACCCGCTTTTTCGTTCCAATACCAGGATTTGGACAGCGCCCATCAGCCCGGCAATGGCGAACTGGGCCATCATGCCCGGTGAGGAGTGGGCGAAGGCGTTTTTACCGTAGGCCGCTTCTGCATCTGAAGTCTTGCTGCCGGTTTCCGTGTTTCGCACTTGTACCGGCGGTTCTGACCAGGCGGAGACGGCCGCCGCCAAACCAGCCTCGAAATAATCCCGACGGGCCGCATCATCGGCGAGCTGACCGTGGGCGACGGCCGTCTCCATACTCACCCGGGCCGTTTGCAGCGCCAGCCCCAGCCGGTTGGCCGCCGCCGCCGCTTCCCCCTGCGCCGTGATGCCGGCGCTGCTGCCGGGATCAACGTAAACCGTCAACGGCGCAGTCTCGCCGGTCAACATTTGGCCGCCGTATCCGGCGGGAATGATGACGGCCGCCGCCAATTCGCCATCCTTGACCTGGGCTTCCAGTTCGGCTGTGTCTTTCGTTTCCGTCACCAGCCGCACCACATCCGAACCGGATAACAGCGTCGTCAAATGGGCCGCCGCCGCTCCGCCATCCTGGTCGAGAAAGCCGACCGGCAGGCGGGGATCCGTTTCAGCGCCGCCAAACCCGCCAAAGGCAAAACCAAACAACAGGGTGAACAGGATGGGCATGATGAGCAGGAAAAACGCCGATTGCCGCTCCCGCACTACCTGCCGCAAATCTTTGATCGCTATATCGAGAATACGCATGGAATGAATCCTTTGTCAGGCAAACCGTCTTTTCAACCGATATTGGCCGATGCCGACGAAAACGATAACCCAGACGGCCGCGCCGGCCAGCGTGGGCAGCAGCTCTCCCGCGCCGCCGCCGTTCATGGCGATTTGCAGCCCTTGCACCGCCCAGCCCTGAGGCACAAACAGCGTCACGACGCGAATGGCGGGCGAAGCCTGACCGCCGGTAAAAATAGAGATGAGGCCGATCATGCCGGTGAGGGTGAGCGCGCCGCCGTACACGGCCCCCGCCTGCCGCGTGTTTTGCAACAGGGAGACGATGAACAGTCCGGTGGCGGCGGATAGCAGGATGACGCCGATGACAGCCAGGGTGACGGGCACGGCCGTACCCCAATCAATTTTGAACGCCAAACGGCCGAACAGCATCAAAACCACCACTTGCACCAACAGCGTCAGCAACGCCGCCAAAACCTTGCCGTTTAGGATGGCGCGCACCGGCGTCGGCGTGGTAAACAGGCGGGACAGGGTCCCTTTCTCCTCCTCAATCAAAATGGATTGGAGCATAGCCGAGCCGGTGAAAAAGGCGAAGAAAATCATCATGCCGCCCATGATCTGCCCCAAAATTTGGCTGAGCAAGCTGGCATTTTCGTCCACGCCCGTTGGCGCTTGTACGTTCAGTCGGCTGGTCGATTGGTCGGACTGGTTGATGGCGGCTTGGGCCAATTCGACCATCACTTCCTGCGTCAAAGCGGCGTCAATGGGCACGCCGCTCTGCGCCAACTGCTGCATGGCGGCGCCGCCGCCGATCTTGGCGGCGGCAAAGCCATCGGCAAACTGGTTGATGATGGAGTTGACGATGGCTGGGCCGATGGTGAGGGTGGGGTCCTGGTACAGTTCGATGACGGCCGTTTCCCCCGGCCGCATCAGGGCGTCGGTGAAGTTGGCGGGCAGGATGATGGCGATGTCCGCTTCCTGGTTGTCTACGACCGCGCGCGCCGCGTTTGGGTCGGAGACGGCCGTCACCGCCAACAAATCGGCAAACTCCTCCCCTTGCAAAATCTGGGCCAGCAGGCCGCCCATCGAACTGGCCTGACCCATGTCGAAATTGCCATTGGCCGCAAAATCCGCGTCCGGCATCTGGCCTGCGTCCAGATTGACCAGCAAAACATCCGTTTGCGGCAGAGAAAAACTATCCTCTTCCGCATTGGCGCCGCCGAACATGAAGTAAAACAACACCGTCACCAAAATCGGAATCACGAACATGAACATGATCCCGCTCAGGCTGCGGTAGGATTGGCGCATATCTTTCAGGGCAATATCTATCGTTTTCATAGCTCAATCCCGTAAGGCGCGCCCGGTCAGGTGCAGGAACACCGTCTCCAGGTTGGGTTCCTGGATGTTGACCGAGGTGATGCGCAGACCGACGGCCGTCGCCGCCTCAAACAGGTGGGGCAAAACCACGTTGCTGTCATCTGCCAATGCTGTGATGGAGCCGTTGTCGGCCGTGATTTGACCCACTCCGGGAACCGCCCGCCATTTGTCCAAAACGGGAGCCGACTCGCCATTGATTTCCAGGTCAATCCGATCCTGCTCGCCCACAATTTTCACCAACTCATCATGCGTGCCGATGGCGATGATTTCCCCTTGGTCCATGATGGCGATGCGGTCAGACAATTCCTGGGCTTCTTCCATATAATGGGTGGTGTACAGCACCGTCATCCCCTGCCGGTTCAACTCTTTCACCCTGTCCAAAATATGGCGGCGGCTTTGCGGGTCAATCCCCACCGTCGGCTCGTCCATGATGACGATGTCCGGATGGTGCAGCAGCGCCACGCCAATGTTCACCCGCCGTTTCATGCCGCCGGAGTATTTTTCCACACGTCCTTTTTGCCGGTCGGTCAGGCCAATCAGTTCCAGCGCTTCGTCCACCCGCCTTTTCAAGACCGCGCCGCGCAGGCCATACATTTTTCCCCAAAAGTCCAGGTTTTCGCGGGCGGACAAATCATCATACAGGGCGATTTCCTGGGGCACGACGCCGAGCGCCGCCTTGACCGCCTGGGGGTTGTTACGGATGGAATGGCCCATCACGGCCGCATCCCCCTGGGTGGGTTTGAGCAGGCAGGACAGCATGGAGATGATGGTGCTTTTACCGGCTCCGTTTGGCCCCAATAAGCTGAACAGTTCGCCCCGCTTGACCTCGAACGAGACCCCTTTAACAGCATACACCTCGCCGAAATCTTTGTGCAGCTCTTTTACTTGAATGGCTAAGTCGTTCACATTTCTCTCCTGGTTGAAAGTCGCAATCATGCCACACAGTACGCGCGGCCGTTGCCGTTTGTTTCACATCTTGGAGACTTGACAGGTTTTCTGTGAGAAACCTGTTAGGTCTGCGAATTTGGAACGGCTGCGAAGCTGTGGTAAAACGACCGCATGGATACGATCAAAGTTTACCTCGAAATCGGCAAGAAACGAACATTTGCCGGCGCGATTGATTGGCCCGGTTGGTGTCGCAACGGCCGGGAGGAAGCGTCCGCTCTGCAAGCGCTGGTTGATTATGGGCCGAGATATGGGCGTGTTTTGCACGCTGCGGAAATTGAATTTCAGCCGCCGGCCGATGCTTCCGCGCTGGTCGTCGCCAACCGGCTGGCGGGGAATGCGACCACCGATTTTGGCGCGCCGGCCATCATGCCGGAGGCCGATACTGAACCGATCAATCAAATGGAACTTGGGCGTTATCGCCAATTGTTGATGGCAAGTTGGCGGGCGTTTGATGACGCCGCCCGGCGGGCAGCCGGGAAGACGCTGCGCAAAGGGCCACGCGGCGGCGGCCGGGATTTGGAAAAGATGCGGCGGCATGTGCTGGAAGCTGACCTGCAATATCTGAAGCGGCTGGCCTGGAAACAGAAGCGAGCGGCCGACATGGAACTGGTTGACGAAATCAAGCAAACGCGAGAGGCAATGCTGAGTGCGTTGGCAACGGCCGTGAACGGAGAATTGCCATCCCAAGGCCCACGAGGCGGCAAAATATGGCCGCCGCGATATTTTATGCGCCGGGTGGTCTGGCACGTACTCGATCATGCCTGGGAGATTGAGGATCGCATTGATGAGGGCGGGTAAGAAAGGGGCAGAGCGTCACATCTTGGTAGGTGGAGGTTGATTGCACAATGTCTAAAACTGACAAAATTAAACGATGGGAACCCAGTCCGCGCTGGGTGCGCGTCAAGCTGGGCGATGAGATTGTGGCCGACAGCAAGCGGGCCATGTTGGTCTGGGAAGGGGCGCACTTCATCAACTACTATTTTCCGGCGGAAGATGTGCGCCTGGATTTGTTGCAGCCCACCGGCCGCAGCGGCCGGGGACGGAACACCTGGCACGTCAACGGCGGCGGCAAGTCGGCGCAGAACGCCGCCTGGGGTTATACCGATCTGGCCCCGGAAAATGAGGCGCTGGCCGGTTACATCGCCTTCCGCTGGGGCAAAATGGATGCCTGGTATGAGGAGGAGGAGCAAATTTTCGTCCATCCCCGCGATCCGTATCATCGGGTGGATGTGATTCCTAGCTCGCGCCATATCAAAGTGGAAGTGAATGGAGAAGTGGCGGCTGAATCGAAACGGCCGTATCTTCTGTTTGAAACTGGCTTGCCTACCCGCTATTACCTGCCCCAAGAAGATGTGCGCATGGATTTGCTGGAAACGACAGACACACATACCGCTTGTCCCTACAAAGGGGTGGCTTCTTATTGGGCCGTGAAAGCCGGCGGCGAGACGGTGAAAGACATCGTTTGGGGCTATCTCGATCCGATCCTGGAAGCGGGCAAGGTCAAAGATTTGGTCTCTTTTTACAATGAAAAGGTGAACATTTATGTGGATGGGGAATTAGAACCAAAGCCGCAAACGGCCTGGTCATAAAAAGCAACCGAGCACACTGAGAACATAGAGGAATGAAATCTGGCGGCATTGGCACGTTAACGGAAACATCGCTTCATGCCGGCATTAAAGCGTGGCTGCGGCAACCGGGCGACCAGTTTGAGGTTTCGCTGGATGGTTATGTCATTGATGTGGTGCGCGGCCGTCAACTCATCGAAATTCAAACGGGTAATTTTGGCGCGATCAAACGGAAGTTGGCGGCTTTGCTGGCCCAGCATCCGGTGCAGGTGGTGTATCCGGTGGCGGCGGCGAAATGGATTGTGCGCCAAACGGCCGTAGGCCGCCCCATCCGCCGTCGCAAGTCTCCCAAAAAAGGGCAGGCGCTCGACCTGTTCGCCGAATTGGTGCGCATTCCCCACTTGCTCGACCATCCCCGCCTGACCATCACCGCGCTGCTGACCCACCAGGAGGAAATCTGGCGGGACGACGGCCGGGGCAGTTGGCGGCGGCGGCGGTGGAGCATCGTGGACAGGCGGTTGTTATCAGTGGCATCGGCGCATACGTTTACGGCCGTTGCCGACTACCTCCAGCTTCTTCCCCCCGATTTGCCCCAACCCTTCACCAATCGAGATCTGGCAGATGCCGCTTCCATCCGGCTGCGGCTGGCCCAGCGCGTGACCTACACCCTGCGCCATGCCGGGGCGTTATCGGCGGCGGGCAAGCGGCAGAATGCGCATTTGTTCAAAAACGAAAAACGAAAAATGTAAAATGTATGGCTCTTCATTCTACGTTTTTCGTTTTGTTGACGTAGGGCGATTTTGCAAATCGCCATCTTCTGTGCGAAAAGAATTATTCTTTGCGGGTGGACAATTTGAACGGCAGATAGAGCGGGCAAGTGCTGATGGCGCTCGTGGCCAGGAAAATCACGGCCAATACTCCTAGGATAATGGCGACAACGCCCGTCACTGTACCGGTGGCGATCAGCGCCGCAAAAACCAACGCCAGCACCAGTCGAACCACACGATCAATCGTTCCCATATTTTTTTGCATGACATACCTCCGAAATTTTAGAACATCAATTAAGCGATTGAATCAGGAACGCCAATCCGGAAACAAGCCCGATGCAGATGAGACAGACGAGGGTGAATTTGATTAGTTTGGTTCTCGTTGAATCCATTTTTGTTCCCGTATTTTGCCTGATTTGCCTTTTAGACGGGGGTGAACGAAAAAGGTTACAAGGCCGCCCCAGCCTGCGCCGCCGCCCGCCCTTTGGCTTCATTTACTCGCAGCAGCAGAAAGAACCCGACTAGCAAAAACAGCAGAATGGAGAGTACGGCCGCTCGTTGGCCTAGCTGTTCGGCGGCCACGGCCGTTTCCCCCCGATTCGCATACCAGATGGCCGTTTCCGCCGCCAAAATGCCGTAAATGGTGGGGCCAATAAACGAAGACGTGCGCCCCACCACAGCAAACAACCCGTAAAACTCGGCGCTTTGCCCCGGCGGACTCAACTGAGCCACCATCGTCCGGCTCACCGACTGCACCCCGGTCAGGGCAAACCCGGCCAGCGCCCCAATCAAGAAAAAGCCGGTCAGCGAATAATTGAAGAACAGCCAGGTCACGGCCGCGATCATCAACAAAAGCGACCCAATCAATGACTGCTTGCCGCCCCAGCGGTCTACCACGTGGCCGAACGCATACGCCCCAATCACGCTGGCGCCCTGCACCAGGATGATGAAGATGATGAGCTGCTCCTGCCCCATCCCATACAGAACCGCGCCGATAATGGCGGCAAAATCCAGCGCCATGATGATGCCGTCATTAAAAACGAGGAAAGCGATCATGAACTTGATGAATTCGCCATAATGGCGCGCTTTTTTGAAGGTGGCCCACAACTGGCGGAAGCCGATGGTCAAATAATTTTCGCCGGGGGGCAGCGGTTTGGGTTGGGCGCGTTCCCGCAGGTTGAGGAAGATGGGGATGGCGGAGAGGGCGAAGAAGACGGCCGTGATCACCAACGACAACCGCACCATCAACGTCCCCTCACTCAACACAATCAACGGCAGCACAATCAGCAGACAGACGATGCCGCCGGCTGAACCAACCGCCCAGCCCGTGCCCGAAATCCGCCCCATCTCTTCGGGACTGGCGATCTCCGGCAGCAGCCCGTTATAAAAAACTTGCGAGCTGCGGTAGCCAATTTCCGCCAGGATGAACAACCCCATGCCCAGGATGACATCTCCCCGCTGCACGAAAAAGAGCGTGCCGGTAAAAATGCAGGCCAGCGCCGTGTAGAAAAAGAGGAATTTTTTCTTGGAGCCGGCGAAGTCGGCGATGGCTCCCAACACCGGTGAGGTGACGGCAACCACCAGCATGGCGATGCCCACCGCAATCCCCCATAGCCGCGAGCCTTCTGCCCCGCCGACCACTTCGCCCTGGAAGTAAGCGGAGAAGATCGCCAGCAGCACCACGGCCGCATAAGCCGAATTGCCAAAATCATACAAATACCACGCCACCCGCTCTTTTCGGGTTGAGATGGGTTGAGTCAATGCTGCTGCCATAACTTGCACCTCCAATTACCTTTCTGGATTTTCTCTACCGGACACCTAAGTTTGTGTGGGTTGCCCAAACAGATGAAAGGCAACCGTAAAATCTAAACCATGAGTCAAAACATATTTCAACCAATCGAGACCCAAGCGAAAAAGGCTCTTGTCTGTCCGATGGGTACGGTCAATCAGCGAACGCTTAGCCTCGTCACGAAAAACCATCATACCCAGATGAATTAACCAGATGTAAGCCAATGAAGTGGCTAATAGTAAGCAAACTAGTCGAGCTGGGTCAGAAAGGCGGCTCTTTTCAATATGAAAACCACGGCTCTTTTTGTCTGAGAAAAGGGTCTCCACACGAAAGCGGCGTTGATAATAATGGCAGGCTAAAGCTGGCGCGGTACAATTGGAGATAAGAAAAATGGGGTCATCATATTGTTTGCCCCACCAAGCAATGGCCGTCACGGGGCCGAATTCTTGCTGGGTGAACAAGACATTGTGGGCAAAGGTTGTCGAACCATGTTCGCCACAGAGGTTACGGAGGGCATATTGTTGCCCATTGTGGGTAATGAGGTTGCTTTTGGCAGTACGCACCACAAACTGCCAATTGGTCCGCTCAGTCACCCAAGTTAACATCTCGACGGTATCATACTCGCCATCGCCCAGGAGGATGACCTCGGCGCCTTCGGGCAACAACGGCAAGAGTTGTTGGAGGACAGCAATATGACGGTCAGCAGTCGTATGCCCTTTCTTCCCTTTGTACACAATCCAGGCCAGCGGAATGGTCCGTTTCCGATAAATGACCCCCACCATCAATGCCATGCATCCGCGCCCTACAGTACTGCCGTCCATAGCCAAAAGCAGCGGCTTGTCCGCCAAATGGGACAAAATCAGATGGGCAAAGGGCAAATAGCACACTTGGGCATCAAAACGCTCGTTCTTTACAAAGCGCTGAAAGCGTTTTTCTAGACTGGCTGGTTTAGCTGGGTGCGGGATTTCCAAACTCATGGCGCTCAATTGTGCTTTGCGACCCAATACAATGCCAGTAACCATCATGGCGATGGTCACTATCTGATTTTGCGGCATTGTCGGCATCATTTTCTTGAGCCTTTTCATTACCTTCGTGTAAACTTTCATCTTATCGGTCATGGGTATTCTCCTGTATTAGTTGTTGAAAACCCAGGAGTTTACCTGTGACCGACCTTTTTTGCTATTGGTTGTTTTGCACAATCTCTACTGTCCGGTAGAGAATCTTGATAATGCTTTAAGAGAATATTCGCAAACTCAAGTTGCTATCAATCAGTATGGAGTGTTATCTGGCAAGTAACGCAATATATCAAATTTCACCAAGTCGCAGGCTTTCTGAACGTGCCTTGAAAATCGGTCAATATGGAAAATCTTACCGAGTTGACAAGTGTCACGTGACTGATTACAATTTGACATATGATCAAGTCTTTCGCAAATCGGCGCACACAGGCATTGTATGTCACGGGTAAAGCGAAAAGGTTTCCACCTGATGTTGCCAAACGAGCAGCCCGCAAACTTGAGTATGTTGACCTTGCTACAAAATTAGATGATTTGAAGGTTCCCCCGGGCAATCGGCTTCATGCACTCAAAGGTAACCGAAAGGGGCAATATTCAATCTCTATCAACGACCAATGGCGCATTTGTTTCCAGTTTGTTGACGGTGATGCCTACGATGTCGAAGTATGCGACTATCATTGAAACGAGGTGTGAAATATGAGCATTCCTAACACAATTGGTATAAAACGTAAGCCAACCCATCCAGGGGAAATGTTGCGTGAGGATTTCCTGCCAGACTACGGTCTTACTGTTTCCAGTCTAGCTAAAGCTATAGGCGTTTCACGCCAATCAATCAACGAACTCCTGCGTGAGCGTCGGCGTGTTAGTCCAGAAATGGCACTTCGACTGGCGCGGCTATTTGGTAATTCGCCAGAGTTCTGGTTAAACGCACAACGGGCAGTAGATTTGTGGGTCGCTACACAAACAATTCAGAATGAAGTGGCCTATATCACGCCGCTTGTATCTGCCTGATGCCCTTTGTGTCAATATAGGGTGGGACACTTTACACTCAGAAATTAGTGTAGAATCTGAGGGCGAAGGAGATAAACATGACACAAAAACAGGACAAGATCATTCATGGCAATGGGGTTGGAACGACACGC